>NZ_JBQHSE010000035.1:0-27269 GCF_052066395.1 Bariatricus sp. HCP28S3_A4
CTGCAAAATGCACTTGATTCGTGGGCAGCTAAAGCATAAATCGCTATTTTGTTAGCTGAAATATTGAGTTTTCAAGGTACGAAGCCCATTTTGGGTATGGGAAGTCTTAGTATGTAATTTGTACTAGCATTCTTTTCTTCATTACATTTTTCACACAAATCTTGAAAATTATCCTCTAGTTCATCTCCAACCAAATCCCACGGCACAATATGATCTACATGGATTTTTGACCAATTGTTACCCAACTCGCACCCACAAATTACACATTTACCTTCTTGTTTTTTGAATAGTTCTTTTTTGACGGCAAATGGAATACCATTTCTAGAATTCTTTTTTCTAAAATGAGCCTTCATCCACAGTGAGATAATTCGTGCATACCGATCATTCACACTATAACCCGTTTCCTTTTCAACAATACTCCTAGTAGTAAGGTCTTCGTCATGGCTCTCTTTATATAATTGTAAAATACGTGACTTATACTTAATGTCCGAATCCATTCTCTTGCAAATATTACCAAACTGTTTAAGCCAAAAGGCCTTTTCGTACTCTTCAACAACAGAAGTGTTTTTTATTAATTCAGTTAATTGTGTCATCAAACTCCTCCTTGCTGAGTTGTAGGTCAAATATTATTTCCTCAATAACCCGAACACACTCTTCAGTATTCTTCTTTATATCATTACCCCAGAATCGAATTACAGTCCACCCCATAAACAGAAGTCTTTTGTTGATTTCATCATCACGCTCACGATTTCTGGAAATCTTACTAATCCAGAATTCACTGTTATTACTTTTCTTCAAACGTGGTTTTAATACTTCCCAATCTTTTCCATGAAAGAACTCTCCATCGCAAAATATAGCTATCCTGTATTTCGTTAAGGCAATATCTGGGCTTCCTGGTATACCTTTGTAATTCTTCCGGTATCTGTATCCTTTCTTCCACAATGCTTTCCTCAGAATCACTTCTATCTTGGTATCCTTACCACGGATATGCTGCATATTTTTACGCCGTTGTTCTGGCGTTAATACATCCGACATTTAATCTCTTCCTTCCAAAGCATTTACAATACATTCCGATAATCTGAAAATCTCGTTTGAATCTTCTCGAACAGTGATATGCATCAGATATTTTACATCTACCAGAATACCATGCACATGCTCATATGATTTATTATTCTCACGCCAGTCTCCTGTAGCTTCACCAATATGTATGACTTCACTCTCATCCCACTTCTTACTAAGAGAGTCAAATGGCATAAGGAATGCATTATACACAACGCCTTGGTCTGCAATATTGTTAGCAACATATTCTCCATAGGTAATCTGTTTGTTTATAGATGTAGATTCCGGAAGATCTCCAAGACGACCAGTTGCTCCATATTTATAATACTTTGCATCAAGTACATAGATATCTTTTTCCCTCAGCATTATTGTGTCTGGTTCAAGTGATGCATTATCGTAATTTTTACCTTTAACCTTCCATGTTGTCTTGGGAAAATATGCGGTCTTGCCCTCTATTCCATAAACCCTATCGATCAGAGCCTCCCAGACATACTCAAATCTATATGTTCCATATTTATATTCAATAGGAGCATTTTCATCTTGAAGATTATCTATTATCTGAATCATAGCGTAAAAAAGCATCTTATTTTTATCATTAAAAGTTCTGCTAAGTTTTTCCTTTAACACAGACTTGAACAGCTTCTCATTCCGTTTTATCCTCGGTTTCTGAGGCCTTACATCCGTAAATAACCATCCTATTTTTTCAAAACTTTCTGCAACACAATATTCATGAATAAGCGTAATCAATTGATTTTCATTAACAGTATTTCTGCGTGTCACAAAGTCAAGATAAAACGCTTCATCATCCTGTATTACTGGTCTCTGTGATTTTATTGTTCTGCTCCAGTTAATTTTACCTTTCTTTGAAACGTTGTACTCTACTTCACGCTCCCGGTAATATCCTCTCTCAAAAAAATCATAAATAACCGTAAGATATGCCTGGATTGGAAATCCAGTCTGATTACAATCCTCTGCGTTTTTTTGAATCCCGGACTCTTGATGACCAATCGTTGCTTCTATTGTTGAAATCAGAAGCATAATATCTTTTCTTAGGTCTCTGTCATCCTCTGATACATGAAATCCCAATGGAAAGTGCACGCTAAAATCACCTTTGTCACAAATAATTCCAACAAAGGTATCTGCTTCTCTGTTTGTATTCACATGGCATTTATCTCTAATACCATATTCTGACATAATTTTGCACCACCACTCTATTCTTCTGTGCCGCTTTCTTCTGCCGCATCTCCAGAATCTTTTTTCATATTTTTCATTCTATCTAACATTTTCTGGTAAACGTCACTCTTCAGAACTTCTTGGAGTGGATCTCCAAGAGCAGTCTGATAAGCTTCAAGAACTTTTTCCAAAGAAGTCATTCGTTTATCAAATACTACCTGCTTATCCATGCGGAAGGCATCATCCCAAAGATACTTAAGAACCTTTTCAGAAAAAATATCAGGTTTTAATTCATTGAGCTTTGCAAAATAAGCTCCAAGTCTCTTGTCTCCAGAACCTGTCATTTCAGTATTAACTTCAATAACAAGATCATTAACAACCATCGCAAAAGAACCCCAATTAATTGCAGAACCTTCAATCATGTCCTCTGCATGTTTATCTGTGAATTTATTTGGAACATGTCTCATATCCCATCTTCTCTGAAACGCAGTATCTAAAGTGAAGACATTTTGGTCTGATGTATTCATAGTTGCAAGTAATGTCAGATTGGCAGGAATTCTTACTGGATGTTCTGAATCTCCATCATATACTTCTTTTGCAATATCATAATTTGAAATACCGTACTCACTCTCGCCTTCTTCTCCAGGATATTTTTTTGCATCCTTTCTATCAAGAAGCTGAAAAATTTCACCAAATATAGCTGGTGCATTTCCTCTGTTGATTTCCTCAATAACAAGGTAATACATGTTATCCGGATCATGATATGCCTTATTCATAATCTTGGTAAAAGGTCCAGGGGTAAACACATATTCCAGTTTATTCTCCTTGTTAAGTCGTGGCATAATCTGACCCACAAAATCTGAATACGAGTAATCCGGATGAAAAACAACTCTCTCCATCACAGATTCATCTGAACAAATTTTACTAATCGCATAACTCTTACCACTTCCAGGAACTCCATAGTAAAGAATGTTTGTCCCATTGCCAGCCTTCCCTCTACTTGTATCCGCAATAAGGTCAGTCACATTAACCTTTGTATTTGTGCCATCCTTATAGAATTTATTATTTAGGCTTTCAAGTTTGTCCTTATACTCTGTTGTTTTCCGTACTCCATAACAATCATAATCAAGCTTTTCACGATGCTTCAGAATAATCATGTAGTCTCCAGCATGAATCAATCTACGAAATGCTACAAATGCTGGATCATCTATTGTTGTAAGAGAAAGCTGTACCTGGTCAGTCTGTGATTTTCTTCTACTTCTGACTATACTTGCCTTCGCCTGTATCATTTTATCATCTGCAAAAAATAACTCAGCAGGAGCCGACACATCACCTGCAAGTATATCTACATTGCTTTTGTATAATTTCAACGGAATCTGTGTGATAAAATACTTCTTTAACTGCTCATCACGTTGATCATATTCACAATTAAAATATCCATCTGCCATGAGATATGGAAAAATATTCATCTGCTCACCCGTAATAGCAATATGGGTTTGATTCGTTGTTCTTCCTTCATCCAATGTGTTAGATGCTTCTAATCTTTTAACAAGAATTCCATCGTATTTTCTTCCAGATGTTTCCGGAAGAACTTCATTAATAATTAACAATGCTTCCTTAAAATCCATTATTCATCGCCTCCATCAATATATTTTTTCACTATGTGAGCAACGGCTCTTCCAAGTAATGGAGGAACTGAATTTCCGATTTGCATATACGTCTTTGTGTAAGCTCCTCTAAAATAATAATCATCCGGATAAGATTGCACTCTCGCTGCTTCTCTTGGAGTAAGTCCTCGTGCCTGTGTTGGATGAATGTACATGTTGCAATCAAATTTCATATGAGCAGTAATAGTTTTGCAAACCTTTTTTTCTTCCAATTTGAAATACTTGTCTTTGAAAATACCATTACGTCTCGCATAAGGCATAATATCAGCTATCTTGGGATCATCTGATTTATTTCCTTGATACATTCTTCCAAAGATTTCGATATCTCTGTCATTATTATACCTTGCTTTATGATTAAGCGTTAACGGTGTTTTTCTTCCTTGGTTGATATATTCAATGTATGCATTAGTTGCTTCCAAATTATTCCTCTCGATCCTGTATCCTGATGTTTCACTCCCCTGTTCTGTCGAGTTCTTAACTCTTGACGCCTGTAACGGTCTTAATGCAAATATTGCATCTCCAAGAACATAGTCTGGAATAGTTTTGGACAATTCAAAAATTTCCTCAAATATCTTTTCATTATCCACCCCTATACGATTTCCAATGTATATGAGTCGCTCTCTATTCTGAGGCACACCAAAATCTTTAGCATTAAGAATATGACACTCGACCGTATATCCAATATTTCTGAAATCTTCCTTAACTTGATCTGCTACAGAACGCATACCTTTAACATTCTCCATTACAAAGAAAGCTGGCTGCACTCTCTTGACAACCTCAACATAGTTTTTGTAAAGGTGATTTCTTGGGTCATCAATGAGTCTTTGTCTGTTTGCCATGCTAAAGCCTTGACAGGGTGGTCCACCTACTACAATATCTACTCTTTTGTCTTTAAGAAGTTCCTCAAGGTAATCCACAACCTCTCTGATATCTCCCTGGACAATATGATCTCTCGGTGTTTCCGGATGATTATGGGCATAAGTATCTACACAACAAGCCTCAATATCATTTGCAAGTGCAGTCACAAAACCTTCCTGAGAAAATCCTAACGACAATCCACCAGCACCACAAAACAGATCCACCATTTGAAGAGCATCTTTATCTGCTTTTTCTCTTACCCTCTTAATAAATGAATTGCAGTATTTTCTTACAACACAGACTTCACACATACTGCTTTCATTACATCTTGATGCCAATCTCCCAAAAGCCTCCTGGAGTTCAGTATCAGTAATGATTTCCTGCTTTATAGCATCTGCCCGATCCTGCAAAAATTCTTCGTCAATAGATGTTGTAAATCTGGATAAACATTCACTATAATCTGTCGTTTCATCTGATATAGCTCCATTAATAAAAGCCACTATTTCGTTTATATCATTCTGGTAATCCATCAATCATTCCACTCTTCCAAATTTTGTAGACTTTCTCTTACGGCTTCTGCAACAGCTCTGGAAACATTCACTGTAACGGCATTTCCAAACTGTTTATATGCCTGACAATCAGACACAGGAATCACAAAGGTGTCTGAAAATCCCTGTAACCTTGCACATTCCCTTGGCGTGAGTCTTCTTACGCGCCCATTCTGTGTAACATAATTATCCTGACATGCCCGATGCATTTTAGCCATTGTAGCGCACAAAGGTCTTGCAATCTTAAGATCAATCTCCGATTTCGCCCTATACCCCCCTGTACCATTTGAAAGAATAGTAGGAAGTATTTTATCAGACAAAAAATATTTTTGATCAACATCATGCTCCAGTACATCCTGCAATGTTCTGTCAAGTTTTTTCTTCTCTGGGAATGCAAACTCAGCATTTTTATTTGCAAAACACACTATGTATGTTCTATTTCTTGTCTGTGGTACACCATGTTCTGCTGAATTAAGAATATCATCGTATACCTTGTATCCAAGATCTTTCTCAAGGATTCTCTTTATCGTCGCAAAAGTTCTTCCTTGATCATGTGTTCGTAACGCCTTAACATTTTCAAGAATAACCGCTGCTGGTTTATGACCTCTGTCTATTTTATCCTTTATTATCTCAGCAATTCTAAAGAACAATGTTCCTCTTGCATCCTCAAACCCCCTCTGCTCTCCCATCATACTGAATGGCTGGCAAGGAAATCCGCCAATAAAAACCTCTGCATCTGGAATATTCTCTAAAGGTATTGCATTTATATCTCCAAGAACTATCTCATTTTCATAGTTCGCTTTGTATGTCTGTACTGCATACTTATCAAAATCATTTGCCCAAATAACAGAATAACCAGCCTCCTCAAACCCCTTATCAAGACCGCCTATTCCACTAAAGAAAGAAACCACTCTCATTACAGTTCCTCCTTCTTATATAATTTTATATATTCACGTATATACTGATACAGCTGAGTTGATGCTGTCCTTCCTTCCTCATAACAGATAGTCATGAATTCATCTTTGACTTCTGGCTCGAGTGCTATTTCAATTTTGGCTGTTTTGCGCCGCCCTGCTGGTCTTCCACAATTTCTATTTTCTTTTTCTGCATTCATGTGCATCATACCTCCAAATCTCCCCCTATTATAACCTTTTTTTATCAGGGTGTAAACATGATATTTCCCGTGCAATTTATTTGTAAATCTGATACAATAAGATTGTGACATAGAATCTAAAGGAGGATATTATATGGCAACATACAAAGAAGTTCTGGATGCTATCAACACATTCCTTGTAAATACTAATAAGCTTTCACCTCTGTCCGACACATTATTTCAAGGTATTTTTGTAAAAGAGCTTTCCAATTCAAACCTTGTCTATGGTAAGAAATACACTGACGCAGTCACCGGAAAAAGAACACATCAATCACATCTGGATCTTACCGGACAAGATACTTTAAAATTCTTTTTTGGAGATCATCCCGTTTCAGATAAAGAGTATTCTCAAATAATGCTCGACATACCCGTTGATAATCTGAGATTGCTGCAAAAGATTGATAAGCCAACCACCGTAAAAGCTCAGCGTGGCACTCCAAAAAGAGAAGTAAATTTGCAAAAACGAGATATTCCTGCTGATTTCACCTTCACCCATTCAAGTGATTTATTCTACTACGCATATGCCTTCAAAAAACTGGAAGGACACTCGGGAGACCAAAATCAGATTAATCGTCTGCAGAATAAGGATGAATTCTTTGAGTTATGTTCTTCTGCTTATGAGGGAGATTTACTTATCCTCATGAAGCATTCGCTCAATCATTACATCTGTATTTTGATACCAGCAGAGTATTCATCTACTCTTTCTGGATTGATTGGAAGTAGCGTAAACTTCTCTGTTCAGAATCCTGCATTTGATACAAAGATATCATCTGACGCCTTCTGCTCTATTATGGAAAAGAATGTAAAGCAGGAATTTGATGATATTGATACATCAATCTTATCCGCGCCAACTGGATTAAATGGTCATGACAAGGAACAGCTTACAAAGGTTCGTGTCGGACAAGGTTCATTCAGAAAACTACTCATTGAACAACGAGGTTGTACGTGCGAACTATGTGCAGTTAATCTACCTGAAGTATTGCGTGCTAGTCATATACAAAGTTGGGCGTCATCTACACCAGCTGAAAGATTGGATCTGCAAAACGGCTTACTTCTATGCGCCAATCATGATGTTCTTTTTGATCGTCATATGATTACAATCGATGTTGAAACCAACCAATTACTCATATCCTCTTCCATACCAGAGGATCAACTTGAGGAGTTAAAGCTGATTCGTCCTAAGGCTATTTCCTTGGGCGAAAGAATGAAAGCTTATATGAAAAAACACAATAATCTTTTTGAAAAATAATTTATAATTTCAGGACGGCATCAATATGATACTGTCCATTTTTATTTCCTTCCACCCAACTGCCACTTATCATGGCTCTTTATTCCTTTCACAGCCCGCCTCAGAGTATTGGCTCTTCCGTGCAAATGATATGGGTGACACGCTCTATGGCGGTGGGAAATTACCACCGAGCCTTCCCCTAGATATTCTGGATTATGCAGGTACCAGTAATGCCCAGTGTTTCTGGATATTATGGTCACATCATAATCATCAACTGCGATGATGCAGAAGTATTTCGGATCAAGGCATCTCAAATCTTCTGTATTAAACAATCGCAGCCTCCTTCCCTTCAAGCCATGCAGCCAAGGCCTGCTCCACAACTACTGCCATTTGCTTCGAATCCATCCCATCAAAATACTTACTACAGATAGACTTTGGAAGTTTGAAGCTTACACCTGCTGGACTTTAGGTGCCTGACACAATAAAAAAAGTAGCAATATTATTAATATGAGATAAAGAATAAATAAAGTGTGTTTTACTGTGTCAGGCACCTCTGCCGGAGGCACAATGCTGCTAAATGCGACATAGCTGCATAAATACTGAAAATCCAACGAATCAATATCTTTTAAAAATGATATTTTCATCAAGGGGTTAGTGCGCCCTTTTTTAGCCAGAAAAATAAATCAATTTTTTTCATTTCACTATTGACATTTATTAGCTGGACTTTTGTTAGAACTCTTTATGAGAATACAAAATAATATTTCTTACTTCTACAAATATATTGCAATAGGAATGATCAATAGTGCAGGACCTTGCACGGTTGTTTCCAATTCTCCCAGATTCATATCTTGATTACTATCCGCATTAAATCCTGATAACATTTCTCCAAGTAAACTTTCTTTAAATATACTTAAACTTGTATTTCTAAGCAAATCAATTTTTTCATTTTGTTCGCATACCTTAGCAACCTTTCCTAATACCTTGAATTTTCCATCTACTATTTCACCACTATTTCCATTAAAAAAATAATCCATATATACCGGTAATACAGCTTTGAAACCGTTTTCACCTTCTGTATCACAAATCATATCCACCATTCCGTTTGCCTTAAGACTTTTAGAAAATGCTTCCATTTGCAGGATTGTTTTTTTATCTTCCAAATTCTTTTGCTTTGCTTTTTTACCAGTGCCATCGTTTTGCATAACTGATGCAAGTTCCAATACTCTTGTCATATTTTCCATCATCGTTATTAACGGATTAATTTTTAATATTCCAGATATTTCAACAAACTCTCCCGGTTGAATATTATCTATGTTTTTATCAATGCGTTTTACCAGTTTTTCTTTAAATAATTGTGATTTGAGATTATTAAATAATGATGATGGAGTATGTATTTTTTCTTGTTCTTGCTCCTTATTTTGCTCTTTACTGTATCCCACATCAGCTTTACCTTTTAGCTTTACTCCAAGCAAGGTAAATATATTCTTATTTCCCAAATCGGCTTCTATAGTTCCGTCAATATTCCCTCCAGTAGTAGCGGCAGTTTTTAACTTTGTCACCTGAGTAAATCCATCATTTATTGATGCTAATAAATCAAATACAATTTTTTGATTTAAATATAAAGGAATTTCTAAACTATGTTTATTCATCTTTTTCCTCCAATAAATCTCCATTTTCACTTATCTCAAAACACGCTCCTAAATTCGTATGCCTTTCCAGCGAATGAAGTTCCTCTGTAATATATTCCCAGGTTTCTTTATAATCCGGTCCGACTGCAAAATCTGACTCTTTTATGTACTTCAGAAATCTCGGTATGTCATTTCGATACTTTTTCGTGGTAGACTTTAGGTGCCTGACACAATAAAAACGAATCTTTTCAAAATATAAAACTATTGATACTGATTATATCATACATAGAGAGATTTGCAAAAAGATATGCAGATTGAATAATAATCTAAACCATAAGGGGGCAAGTGCAAATAAACTAACGTCTCCTATGATCTGCTAAAAATCAAACTCATCTGGATCCAATCCTGCGTCTTCCAGCACTTCCCTTCTTTCTTCCGGATCCATAAACTCTAACTCATCGTAATCAAGCCCTGCCTCAGCAAATACATCTGTTTCGTCATCATCATTAAATGAATCAGCTTCTCTGCTCTTCATCATATTATCCATAAACTGAAACTGTGCAGCTCTCTCGAATGCATTCAAGCGTCCATCACGGTTAAAATCAAACATCTTATCAAATCCAAACATAATTTATCCTCCCAAATCTGTTTATGAAAATGGCAATTCATCATCGATGCCATCTGGAATGTTCATGAATCCATCTACATCCGAGGGTGCTGATGCTTCTCTGCAAATTCTGCGTTACGCCCGGAGGCAACACAGCCAATGAAGTCTGCGTTCTGCTCGCCATCTCTTTTGAATCTGCGATCAACTGCGATAGTATATCTTGCAACTGCAGTAGAATTCTCTCCGGCTCCATACCTTACTTCCGGATCTCTGGTCAATCGTCCCATGAGAATTACTTTATTCATCGACTGCTTCCTCAATCTTCTTATGTTTGTTATCAATCAGACTCTTCTTACTGATACTGCAGATCGTTCCATGTGGTGTTACCAGGACAACCTTGGCCTTTGCAGTGTCACCGATCTTGTCATAGATGCGTCCGGCACTCATGCTCTCACCGATAACGGTGTGTGCGCTATTTGCCACATGTCCGATCTCGCCGAGTCCTTCCATCTTTACAACAATGGCCTCTTTATCGAAATTGTTATCCGGTTCCTTCTTAAGTTTCAGTTTCATTCGCGGCTTCAGGAATTCATTGCCGTGATAATATTTGGTTCCTGTCAATGTGAAATAAATTTTACTCATTGCCCTTCCTCCTTAGTCTTCCATGAATTCATAATATTCTTTATCGCTAGCAAATAAAATGTACTTGCCATCTACGTATCCCATGTATCCGTTGCTTGTAACATATCCCTTCATTTGCCGTCCTCCTTGATTCCTTTTCTGATGCTACCAGTTTACAACAAATAGCTGTGCAAAAATCCCGACAGCCAAATGGTCTCCGGGCGGGTTTTGTACCCAAATCTACCCTATCCGAACATTTTTTCAGAGCAGGTTCAAAAATGTATCTAAACTTCTCCGGACATTTTTGTATTTAAAAGTCGGTATGTCTTCATACGGCGACAGCCGTGACCGAGATGAAGCACAGCGTAATCGAGGTTGAAAGCTCTATCCTCAGAATGGAGATTTACATAGCTAACAGAACCAGAGATATCCCAATTCAGTTTTTTGTAACCGCTGAAGAGAAAAAGATGATTCGTAAGAAAATTCTCCTGTCCAAAACAGCAAATATGGGAGCCTATCTTCGCAAGATGGCTATTGATGGAATCATCGTAAACACAGATACGACTTACCTTAGAAACGTTTTTTGAGATGCACAAGATCGGTGTGAACGTGAACCAGCTGGCAAAACTTGCAAATTCCACTGGTGCTGTTACCCCGGAAGAAATGAAAAAATTCAACAAACTCAAAAGGAACTTCAGAATCAAAAGATTATTAAGAAACACTGTGAAGTTTATCGTGCATGTCGTGATATGGTTCGTGCCGAGAAAGATGCTCCGGACAAAGCACTCTATCGCAAGAAGCATCAGGCAGAGTATCAGCTACATGATGTCACTTTAAAAGAACTGACTGCGCTTGGCATTCACAAACTTCCGTCTGCCGACAAGCTATAGCAACAACAGATGAAACTGGAGGAAGAGCCATCACAAAGAACACAGGAGGATGTATTATCATGATCACTATTGGAACACGAATCAAATATCTCGGACAGATGATTGGCTTCCCTGCAGCCAGCGCCGATGTCAGGATCTCTCAATACGAGAACGATTCCTTCATTCTCTGCATCCTGCTTCCCTGAACTTGCAGCCGGAGCACTGTTTCCGCACGCAGTCATAGCAAAGAGAAGTACAAAGCAAAGGAGAACTGCCCATAACTTTTTCATCCGGAGTCGTCTCCCTTACAGCATCTTGATCAGGGCATCGATATCTTTATCTGTCGCACGATTCAGAAGCTTTCCTTCTACGATTTCTGCTCCAGGAGCGGATGGTTTCAGCTCTGCTACTGTGTTTCCAAAACCACTTCCACCAGATGTTGCAAAGAGTACAATCTTCTTATCAGAGAAGTCATAGCTTTCAAGGAAGGTATTGATGATGGTTGGAGCCACATACCACCAGATTGGGAATCCGATCAGTACAGTGTCATACTGGGTCAGCACTAAACCATCTTTTACGATTTCTGGTCGGAAGGACTTGTCGCCCATCTCTACACTACTTCTTGATTTTTTGTCCATCCAATTAAGATCAGCCTTGGTATATGGAACTGCAGGCTTGATCTCATAGATATCTGCTTTTGCAGCTGCGGCCAGTTTTTCCGCACTCTTCTTTGTTACGCCACTGGCACTGAAATATGCTACTAATGTTTTTGCCATAATTGTCACCTATTCCTTTATGAATTTCTTGTCCGAATCCGATATGCCATCCTCTGATACATAACGCTCAACCTTCATATGAAGATTATACTTTTCTCGTAATTTTCTGATAGCATCCACCGTTCCGCTTTCTGTCATTTCCCTTGCAAATTGTTTTGCTGCGGACCCAGTCCCTTTATATTCAAGTACGCCTCGGCGTACTTGCTGCGAGGTGCGCGTCATGCTTTGCATGACACAATACATCTGCGCATCTCTGCAATCCCGCCTCTATCATTAATCGAGATTGCCATATTGCTCATCATCTACCACTTCCAGCCACTCATTGGAGCCATCCTTGCCAGGCACTTCAATTGCCAGATGGCTGAACCAGGAATCCGGTGCAGCTCCATGCCAGTGCTTTACGCCTACCGGAATATTGATGCAGTCTCCCGGCTTCATTTCTACTGCATCCTTGTCCCATTCCTGATAGTAACCACGGCCTGCCACACAGACAAGGATCTGTCCGCCGCCTTCTGTTGCATGATGAATGTGCCAGTTATTTCTGCACCCCGGCTCAAAAGTTACATTAAAGATTCCAACCTGACTTGTTGATATAGGTGCAAGAAAGCTTTTACCAGTAAAATATTGTGTAAATCCATCATTTGGTGCTCCGATCGGGAATACCATTTCCTTTGCATGTGCTCTCATAGCTTCGTCTTCGTAAGGAAGATCACCTTCGCCATTCTCCCAAACTTCTTTTGCCAGGTTGAATACGGCCCAGCCCTTTGGCCATCCTGCATAGAATGCCACATGCGTGATCACTGCTGCGATTTCCTTCTGGGTCACACCATGGGCTTTCGCATTCTGCAGATGATATTTCAGAGAAGAATCCGTAATGCCTGAGGACATCAATGCAACTACAGTGATAATGCTTCTTGTCTTTACATCGATATCCTGATTATTCCAGTTCTCTCCAAAGAGAACATCGTCATTATAATGAGCAAACTCCGGCGCGAATTCACCGAGAGCAGCTCTGCCTGCTGTCTGTACTATCTTCTTCATAATATCTATCCCCTATTTTTCTCATTTTTACAGAGCCTTTCCTAGCTCATAGGCCCTCTTCATGATCTCTTCATGATTCGAAGCGTCATTCGCATCACCGATGCCGCCACCCGTTACGAGACCCTTGAGCTTGGCCTTTTCAAAGCAGTCCACCCAGCCTTGAAGACCGTTGTAGGCTTTTTCAAATGCGCTTTCCTCTTCCTCTGCGGCCGTTGCGATCATATAGATATCGCGGAAAGCATAATCCATCGGATACATCGGGTTCATTCTGTCCAGAAGCGTCTTCATCTGTCCGCTCATCTCATAATAGTAGATTGGAGTTGCATAGACGATAACCTCGGCAGCCAGAACCTTTTCCATGATCTCTGCCACATCATCTGTAAGTACGCAGCTGCCTTTTGTCTGACAGGTCAAACATCCGATACAAAACCTAATGTCCTTTCCCTTCAGGGAAATGTATTCTACCTCGTGTCCGGCCTCTTTTGCTCCCTTTTCACATTCCTTTGCAAGAATGTCGGAATTACTGCCGCCACGAAGGCTTGTCGAAATAATAAGTACTTTCTTTGCCATCTTAACCTACCCCGTTTCCCTTTAAGAACTGCTGCATCTTGTCAAATGGAATGACTTTCAGGTTGTCATACAGATCTGTATGCACTGCCCCCGGGATGGTGAGAAGTTCTTTGTTCTCTGTATATTTGCTGTCCTTGATCATTGCTTCATAAGCATCCTTGCCAAAGTAATAGCTGTGCGCCTTATCGCCGTGCATAATCAATACGGCACTTCTGATCTCATTGCTGTATGTAAGAATAGGCTGATTCATAAAGGACTGGCAGCCAAGACTATTCCAGCCTTCATTAGAGTTAAGGCTTCTCGCATGGTAGCATCTTCCCTTGTAGTATTCGCTGTAATCCTTTACATAGAATGGAGCATCTTCCGGTACCGGAAGTGGAAGACATCCGCCGGCTCTTGAGTATTCACCCTTTTTGTATTCCTCTGTTCTGAGGGCATTCATAGCCTGCTTCTTTGCAAATCGTACCTCCTCGCTGGCTTCTGAATCGAAATATCCGTTGGCATTGACTCTGGTCATATCGTACATGGTAGATGCAATTGTTGCCTTGATCCTGGTGTCAAGGGCTGCTGTATTAAGAGCCATGCCGCCCCATCCACAGATACCGATGATACCGATTTGATCTGCATCAACATTTTCCTGAACGGATAAGAAATCTACTGCAGCCATGAAATCCTCGGTGTTGATATCAGGAGATGCCATATATCTTGGCTGTCCACCACTCTCACCTGTGAAAGAAGGATCAAATGCGATGGTCAGGTATCCTCTCTCAGCCATAGTCTGGGCATAGAGTCCTGAACACTGCTCCTTTACGGCGCCAAAAGGTCCGGAAACTGCGATTGCTGGAAGCTCGCCTTCTGCATTCTTTGGTGTATACATATCAGCTGCCAGGGTAATTCCGTAACGGTTAATGAATGTCACCTTCTTGTGATCTACCTTGTCGCTTTTTGGAAATGTCTTATCCCATTCAGCAACCAACTTAAGTTCTTCTGTCTTCATCATTATTTTTATCCTCCTTGCGGTCATTTTTCTTGAATATTACTGGAATATATCTTATAATGATCTTATCATACAACCTAAACCTAACTTTAGGTCAAGAACTTTTTTGAAGGAAGGTGCATCATGTACACGATTGGTCAGGTTTCGGAGATGTACAATCTCCCTATTTCGACTTTAAGATATTATGACAAGGAAGGATTCTTCCCTAATCTGATGAGAAAGGGCAATATCCGTTACTTCAGCGACGATGAACTGGAGGCTATCCGCGTGATTGAGTGCCTCAAACGCTCCGGTCTTGAGATCAAGGATATCAAGCAGTTCTTCCGGTGGGTTATGGAAGGCCCTTCCAGCTATGGGAAGAGAAAAGAGATGTTCGAGACCAGAAAAGCTGCCGTGGAAGACGAGATCAAAGCCCTGGAGAGAACCCTTGCTCTGCTGAAATTTAAATGCTGGTACTACGAGACCGCAATAAAAGACGGCAATGAAGATGGCATCAATGCCATGCTGCCGGACAAACTCCCGGAAGAGATTCAGGAGCTTTACGATATTTCACATGAATAACCAACAACGAAAAAAAACCACTGAAAGACCTGCTGTATAAACAGTCCTCCAGTGGGCAAAATTGTCACTTTACATCTCAGCCGGAGTCTCCGACTCCTCTTCCTCCGAATCAAGCTGATGCTCCTTTTTCATCTGGAAAAACTCCTTATTCGTACAGATTTCAAGCTGTTCCATCAGATCTTCAAGAAGTTCCAACATCTCCGGATCTTCACCTGTGTTTCCCAGTTCCTCCATTGTATATCCCATCGGATTAAATCTTTCTATTCCCTCAATATTTTCTCCATTGCCTTGCCTTTGGCAAGTTCATCCACCAGCTTATCGAGATATCGAATATCACGCATCAGCGAATTCTCAACATTTTCAACTCGAACACCACACACAACGCCGGTAATCTTCTCCCGGTTCGGATTCATTTCCGGAGCCTGTCGGAAGAAATCGCCATAGGAAATCTCACTATCCATGAGCTCATCAATCTGCTGCGCGGTGTACCCGGTAAGCCAGAAGGTGACTTCTTCTACTTCTTCCCTGGTGCGTCCTTTACGCTCGGCTTTTGCTATCAGAAGGCCATATACTTTGGAAAAGGACATAGCAAATACCTTTTCATTCTCCATGATTCTTTGTCTCCCCTACTTGTGTTTTTTGTTTTTCTTCGGTCGGTTATCCATGTACTCATGAGCCAGGATATCCTTCAGAACCAGCATGGCATCCTGTTCTGAATAATTGTAATCTTCCTGCAGTTCCGTGAACATGCGACGGATCTTGGCGGCATACTTAGGAATATCCACTTCTTTCTGATAAGTGGCAAGCACAGGATACTTTGTACTCCAGGCCTTGGTCCAGTCCACCTTTTCCTGTTCTTCTTCTGTTGTATTTCGTATGATCTCTTCTATCTGCTTCATGATATTCCTCCTCATGCATGGTTTCCGGTTTCGTAGCACCACAAGACAATTCTTTTTATCAACTCTGCATCGACCTTGCCATACGGAATGCGAATCGTTCCTTTATCCGTCTTATACCCTTTCAATGCTTCAGCAAATTCTTCGACTGCTGCAGGACCCGGATACAAGCCGATATGTTTCTTCGAAGCAGCAAAATGAACAATGTTATGACCTTTCCAGTAGGTCGGCATACTCCATGAAATGCGTTCTTCCGCTTCCGGTAATGCACTGCGAAGAATCTGACGCATATAGCGCAGATCTTCCTGTTTCTCCTCATCCTGGCTCAGGATATATTCATCAATCGACTCTGGCTTTTCACCGCAGTAATGACTTTGCCCTTTTTTCTAAAACTCCCTACCACATTTGGGACATTGCCACATTGGGCTTTTCTCACTGTCTATTTCATGAAGAACCACTTCAACCATATCTCCAAAGCTCTTGCCAATCTGCTTGCGTATCTGTTTTGTAACACCGATGATGTAACACGGAGTTCCCATTTTTACCACTTGCCCACGATACGGAATACCGTCAAATGTAGCATTTACCAACAAACGACCTTTTCCAAAAAGCTCTTTGATATCGTAAGGAACCTCTACATAGGCGGCATCCATATTCTCATTTTGAAGAATTTTTGAACAAAATTTTAATTCCATATTTTTTGCCTCTCATTCTGTGATTATTATTCTCCGCAAATTCCGATCTCTCGAGTTCTAAAAACCAGAAGTTTTCTATTTCCTACAACTTCTTCTCCATCAGCCAGAATCGCCCTTTTCGCCAATTTGCATATCCACACCTTTTGTATCCGCTTTTTTTATACAGGCTGATTGCATACGGATTCTCCGAAAACACATCCAGACGCACAGATTCAAACCCTATATTCTGAAGTTGATTTTCTATATGATTTAATACGATTTTTCCTATTCCTCTGTTCTGAACTTCCGGTGAAACACACAGGCAATGTATGATGCAGGCCGTTTCCCCATTACACTCCCACTCTGCATTTAAATACTCCGGATCATATTCTGTGCTTATCGTATAAATTGCAATCAGTCGACTCTCCTCCGTTACTGTGTATAGAGTACCGTTGGCAATATCATTGGCAAAATCCTCCCTTGTCGGATACACCTTATCCCATTGGTGAATTCCCTGTTCTTCCATCGTTTCGATTGCCGCCGCTACCAAGCTGCATATATTCTATAAATCATTCATTGTTCCCAGTCTAAATTCCATAGGTTTTATTCTCCGATTTTGTTATATAAATCCATTATCATTCCTTACATAAAAATTTACCATCAAAATCATATATTTCATTTCAAATAGTCCCAATATGAGAAAAAAGCCAAGAGGCACTAATGCCCCTTGTGCTTTTCCCGTTTCTTTTGCTGTTTTTGTTCAAACATTCGCAGTTGATCCGCTTCTCTCTTCTCGCGGCTTCTCACTTTACGCTCCTGCTTATTTTGTTCCTGTTGTAACTTCAACGCCTGCTGCGATTTTGTTCCTATGCCTGTTTCCTGCATCTGTTTTTTCGCTTCGCGCTGTATTCTTTTGGGATTTCTTTTTGTCTCCTTTACAACAGTATCAACAGCCGGACTGAATTTCAAACTGAAATAGTATCTTTGAATATATTCCTGAATTTCATAAACCTTCGGCTCTGCACCAAAAGTCACCTTTGCTACAGTCAGCCTGCTATTTTCAATATGTTCGAATACACCCACCCAAAAAGGCTCTTCAAAGTATACTGTCAGTTTTCCATTTACTTTGTCCATAAGAATCCCTCCTAAATATTTGTTGAACAAAGAATGGACAACCCGGAGGGGCAGGTTACTTACCCTATTAAAATAGGACGGCTGGGCTACCTACCAGCTCTAGCACATTTTTTCAATGCACATTGCGTTTTTATCTTTGCTTTTATAATCAAGCCATATGGCATGATTAACATTTTAATCAATCAACTTCCTATAGATTCAGATCTGAAATATGGAATCTGTAGTTATCATAATAATTACTTAAATGCCATAATGACAGAGAATTTGTGATAAGAATAGATGCACTTGACTTCTGAAAATCCACATCTGTCCAGCATTTGTATTTCTGTTTCTACAGAACACTCCTTATCTAATTTTCTTCGTTCTTTCCATAATTCGATATCCCGTTCAGTCAATCCACTGGAATACAACTGACTCTCCCAATATGTATCAAATAAGTCATTCATCACAGGTGTATCCGCACAAAACTGATCATAATTCACGAATATTCCATCCTCTGGCAGCATGTCATAAATCTTTATAAACAATTTCTCTTTTTGAGCATCATCCAAATGATGAATGGATAATGCTGATATAACAGCATCAAAATCATCTTCAGGAAGTGTCTTTGTATAATCCATTATTATATGCGCGACATTATTTAATCCAAAAAACCTCTTTCTCGATACATCAAACATTTCGTCAGCTATATCAACCAATATATATTCCGCTGACGGGCATTGTTCATACCAGTAAAAAGACAGCAAACCTGTTCCTGCCCCTAAATCCAGTACTCCCTTTGGCTTCTTTATACTTGAAAGAACAAATTTTGTTGAATTTTTATAGAAATCATCAAAACATGGAATGAACTTTTTACGATTACAATCATATTCTTTAGCTATTGAATTAAATTGCGCTTCTATATTCATAAAGGTATCCTCCTCGGCTTACATATTCATTCTACATTATCTTTCATTTTCCTGATAGGCAAATTATTCAGCTGAATGTGTCCGTTTTATAGCTTCTGAGTCAATCGCGCAGCGAACACCACATAACGAAATAAACGGATCGTAACACCATTTCTGATGTCACGCTCTGAGTGTATCGCGCTGGTAAGAAATGATCCCTTTTGATCAGCAAATTTATTCGGCAAACTGGAATTTGTTTGTACAATGTTCAAGATATAACTGTTATTATGTCTTGATTAGAGTACAAACTCATATAAGAGGAACTTCCTCGGTACTCCAATATCAACATATGTGATTTCAACCTTATCCACATACTTAAATCCAAACGACATATACATTTTCTGTGGAATATCATTTCCCTCTATGCAATCAAGACGAATTGATTTAAGGTTTCTTTCCCTTGCTGTGTCTATTGCGTGTTGAACTAACTGCTTCGAGTATCCACGACCTCCATATTCCGGAAGGACACGCAAGGCATGAAGAACTACTGTCTCGTTATCATTTGCATCAATAAGCCATTTAACTGCGTGATACGCCTCATCACGATCATGATTCATAATATACGCCGCAACAATTCGACCATCTTCAATACCGATAAACTGATTTCTCTCTTTGATTGCATCTTTGATCATTTCATCTGGAGGGAAACCACCTTTATCTCCCTCCGGCAGAAAATCTTTTCCGCTCAAAACTTTACACATACCGTCATAAAACTGTCGCAATTCTATAAAATTTTTCTCTTCTGCATATCTGATAATCATAGAAATCTATCCCTCCAATTTCTAAGTTGTAAGTTTCTTTACTATCATATCTTTAAAACTTGTTTTGCTTTCGCATTAACAAATTGGATAATTGGGCCTGAAATGATAACTGTAATAAGCGTGCATACACCAAACTTTCCGCCAAACAAAACACCTGTAACAACAACCAAAATATCCAATGCCATTCGGACAAATTTAATCTGCAGTGATTTTTTTCTGCTAAAGCAAAAGTGACTGCCTCATAGGAGCCTCTACCAAGGGATGCCGACGCATATAGTCCTGTTCCGACAGCAAACAAAACCACTCCTAACAACATAATTAAAAAATTGATCCACTTATAGGTACTGTAAATATGGCAGTTAGCAAACAAATCTACACAGGTACTGTATACAATCTGGTACAACACAGTTCCTATATGAATCTGACTTTTATCGTAAATGAGCGCAAACAAAATCATTCCCAATGCTACAACAAAAGATGCTGTGCCAATGCTTATGTGAAATGTTCTTGCAATCCCCTGCCACAGCACCGCAAGCGTAGCTCCGCCAAATCCAGCATACAGTGCAAGTGTAATTCCATAAGCCGTAATTATAGAACCTATTACAAGGATTGCCAATTTCTTTAGTGTTTTTTTATTGTTATTTTTCATTGACTTTTAATTCAAGTACATCCGGACGGGCATAATGTCCGATTGCATCATGCTCCATTTTGCAGGCGGCAGGCAAATTCATATCAAGTTCTGCGTAAATGATAGTTTCTTTATCCCAGACAGGTTTTGTCAAATAATGCCCATATGAATCAATAATGCAGCTTCCTCCTCTGCACACAAGTCCTGGAAGTTTAGATACGATATTATACTCCTGCAGATCAGAAGGGTATGAACTGCGTCTGATAATCATATCAGTGTTGATAAAGAAACATTTTCCTTCGATTGCAATATGCTGAACTTTCATGCTAATAATTCACTCCTCGTATAATTTTCTTTGGGTTTAAAGCATCTGAAATCTATATCACTGTATATCCGGCATTTAATAATACAGCTAATGATTTTTCAAAATCCGCATCTTTCACTAAAATATAATCTGTGTTGAATGTAGATACCGCAAAAATTCCAATTTCATTATCTGCAAGTATTCCAGACAACTTTGAAAGAATGCCAATGAGTGAAAAATCCAAAATTCCTTGAATACGGAAACCACGCCACCCATCTTCACGTTCTATTGTGTTTTCAGGAACGTCATTTGTTTCACACACAAGAGAAATTTCTTCATCTGTTTTACCAATGAAGTAGAATTCCTTGCTTAAATCTATATCATCAATGTTTTTGACTTTACATACCGTTAGCAACCGCTCTAATTTATTTAATACCAGCAAATTACTCTCCTCCACAAATCCCGATTTTCTTATCGTTCTGATCACTGCACTCCAGCCACGAAGGAGACCGCTGCTTTCAGATCTTTTTCATCCGGATGTCCTTTTGCAATACCTCCCACCAATTTAAACGGCCCAAAAGTGTCATATCCTTTACAGCCAAATTTTCCAATAATGTCCGTTTTCTTTTCTTTCAAAATAACTTCCAGTGATTTATATGCTGCATTTCCACCATAAGTACAGATCATAAATACCTTTTTATTTTCCGGCAGATTTTCTGAAGCAAACTTTAAGATTGTCTGATGAAATTTTGAAAAATAAATACCGGATGCAAAACCAATCCGGTCATAATCCGACAAATCTGCCTTTGGCTGCTGCACGGCATCAATCAGATCAACCTTACATTCCTCTGCAATTTTCTCCACCAGTTTCTTTGTATTTCCATGATGTACAGACACATAAACAATTACTGTCTTCATTTTTACCTCCCGCCTAACGATGCCATTCCAGCGTATATTCTTCTTCTGATGTATTTTCATCTATTTTCCGATTCACAATTTTAAATCCACGATGCTGATAGAACACTACCGCTCTCATATTTTTCTTATAAACGTTAAGATTCAATTGATCCTTTAGCTTCATAACGGTGCGAAGCAGCTCTGTTCCGATTCCTTTTGATTGTTCCTTTGCCTTTACAAAGATCCCGGCTATATAAGTATCTGTTAAACCAATAAAGCCCTGAATCTCCTCATTTTCTTCTGCCACATATACTTCTGCTTCAGGAATCAGTTTTCTGACCATATCATAATTCTTTTTCCAGTAATCTGCTTCTATAAAAGAATGGCTCTCAATATTTGCATGAAGCCATAAGGACATTACTTCGTCCAGATCTCTTGTTTCAAATCTTCGAATCATTTTCTTATTCCATAATAACTAAACTTTTTTACAGCCCATTTCTGTAAATCTCATTGATCACAGCTTGGGCATGTTCCATTTCTTTTTTCTGGATGATTGCATCTCTGTCACTTAAGATTGCAAGCATCTCATCCACCAGATCCTCGATTCGGGGATCACTTACCCGGTACAAATAGCCAAGCATCCGGGTGGCGGTGTAATCTGTATTCATATTTTTAAAGGCAATTTCTGCACAGAACTCTTTGGGATATCCTCTGTCCAGCAAAACCTTGTATAATTCATCGGTTCGTTCCGATGCCATAATCGATCACTCCCGTAATTTTATTCAAGACTCGCTCGCGAGTCTTGGCGCGGGATTCGGGTCTGCAAAGCAGACAAAACACTAATCCGAATCCCTGCGCATCCTCGCGGAGCGTATATCAGATGGGGATTGACACCCGCCACTGATATATATTTCTTGTTCACCGCCTGAAGAAGCGGAAGTCATATTCCATCTGATATACTTAAATTAAAATTCCTTCCAGATGATCCAGTTCATGCTGACAAATTTGTGCCGGCCATCCACTCAGTTTCTGCCGCTGCTTTTTCCAATTCATATCATAATATTCCACTTCGATATTTTCATATCGTGTTGTTTTCCTCACACCGGTAAGCGATAGACATCCTTCTTCTGTTTCATATGGAGTATCCTTGCTCAGAAGAACCGGATTAAACATCACAACATCTACGAATCCCATATTTACAATGATCACCCTCTTTTTCACACCAATCATATTTGCAGCCATACCTACACAACCGGCACGATTTGCCTGTAAAGTGTCCTGTAAATCCTTTCCTACCTGCAGATCTGCCTTTATAGCAGGTTCTGATTTTTGTCCCAGAAAGAACACATCTTTCATTATCGGTTTTACCATCTTTCATTCCTCCATGTCATATTATCTCTTTTTCAATCCCTCCGAACCATATAGTGATTATATCAACAATATTATATTTTTACCATAGCGAGGTTTTTTCATTCTCATTCTAATTTTGTCTCAGTAGAGGATTTCGATCTACTACTGAGATGAGTTTCTCCAAAGATACTTCAAATCGTTGATCATCTTCCTCCGTCCGTTTTGCCGGACCTTTCAAATGATGCTTTTTCTTTGCATTTCTTGCCTTCTTCGCCAGATGACGTTCCATCAGCATCTGGTCGATATTTTCATTTGTATACCATTTACCGCTCTGATGAATACCGTAAGCACTTTTTCCCAGAATCATTGCAGCCACACCATAATCCTGTGTTACAACAATATCACCCTTCTGGCACAGACTGACCAGTTTAAAATCTACAGCATCGGCTCCGGCTCCCACTGTGATCACTTCACTGTAATCTGAATATAAAACATGGTTTGTATCACATAAGAGAACAACCGGAATTTCATATTTCTTTGCTGTTTTTTCTACGATGGACACTACCGGACAGGCATCCGCATCTACTAATATCCTCATTTTTTCTTTCCTTTCGTCAGATCATAACTTTCCCCAATCATACGCTGGATATCTTTATTCGGAATAGAGCCATCCAGGATAATAGAATTCCAGTGTGTTTTGTTCATGTGATAAGCCGGGACAACAGATTCAAAAGCATTTCTCCAGAACTCTCTCCATTCCGGATCACATTTTACATTTATCCATACATAACCATCTTTATCATAAATAAGCGCAAATGTTTTCTTATTTCCCTTATGACGCATAACACACCAGTTATCATCATGAAAAGGATAATCTTCATATACATCTTGAAATGAATGGCAATATTGTATTGCCTCCTGCCTTGTCTGCATATCTTCTCCTCATTTTTATATTTTCTCTATGTTGATCTATTTATATATTGTACTCGCAGTCGTAAAGTGACATGCTCCCACTACTTAAGCCCTAAAGCTTTGAAGTAGGGGCTTCTTACTCAATAGCCCGATAGGGCTAAGTATCAATAAGCTATCTCCGCGTGCCCCGCGGTTCTTTTCTGCCCGGTTACGGGCATATTTCAGCCGCAGTTATGCGCATAAAATTCTTTTTCCTTCTTCTCGGATATTGATCGCTGCATTCACATCCCGATCCATCCGATTCCCGCACCCACATTCATAGATCCGTTCTGACAGTGACAATTCTTTCTTGATCTTTCCGCATTTGCTGCAGGTTTTACTGGATGGATAAAACCGATCGACCTTTATCAGCTTCTTTCCTCTATCTTCCAGCTTATATGCAAGCATATCCCGAAACATTCCATATCCGTTATCCATAACTCCCTTCCCCAGATGCAGGCACTGACTCATCGCTTTCATATCCAGATCTTCCACTGCAACCGCATCATATCTCTCTGCCAGCTCCTGACTCAGCTTATGGTGAAAATCCTTCCTCTGGTTCCGGACCTTCTCATGACAGACTGCAACCTTTTTCCTTTGTTTTTCGTAATTCCGGCTCCCCTTCTGACACCGGGACAGTTTCCTCTGTTCCCTCGCAAGACACACCATTGCCTTTCTGAAATATCCCGGATACTCACACCTTGTTCCATCCGAAAAGACCGCCATCCCACTCATCGCATAATCAATCCCCAGCACTTCCGGTTCTGCTTCTTTTCTCTTCTCTGCTTGGTTCTCACAGACTTCATACTCATAAAGCAGACTTGCATAGTATTTTCCGGAAGGCTCCTGACTTATGGTCACCGACTTCAGAACATATCCCTCCGGTATTTCCCGATGTTTCCTGATCTTCACTTCCTTCAGTTTCGGAAGCCGGATCTTTCCCTTTTCCAGACGAATATTCCCATTCACCACATTCGTTGTATAGCTCTTCCTGCTTCGATGTCTAGACTTGAATTTCGGAAAACCAACAGCATGATTTACAAAAAAGTTCTTATAAGCCTTCTCCAAATGAAGCTGCACATTCGCCAGTGCAAGGGAATCTACTTCTTTTAGCCACGGATATTCTTTCTTATAGGCTGCCGGAGTCGTCTTCTTCATTTTCTTCGTTGCCTCATATTCCTTTATCTTGTCATCCAGCATGATATTATAAATAAAACGGCAGCATCCAAATGTTTTAGCAAGAAGTTCTTCCTGTTTTTTATCCGGGTAAATCCGGAATTTATACGCTTTGTTCAAATTACTTTTCACCCTGGCTTTCAATATATCTGCGAATTATTTCAACCGGTGCACCTCCTGCTGTCAAAAGGCAGAAGCTCTGACTCCAAAATGCTTCCTTCCAGAGTTTTTCCCGTATTTCAGGATGTTCCTTCTTCAGCAGCCTGCTGCTTGCGCTTTTATACGCATTGATAAATTTACTGATCTCGCTCTTCGGCTGTGCACGGAACATGACATGTACATGATCCTCTTCATGATTCCATTCTTCCAATGTAATCCCATAATTCGGTGCAATATACTCAAATATTTCTTTCGCTCTGTTTGATATTACATCATCTATCACTTTCCGGCGATATTTCACAACCATAATCAAATGATAATATAACAAAAATACTGAATGTGCATTATTATCCAAATCCATATTATAATCAATCCTTTCTTTTATTCGACTGATTATATTATACCACATCCGGCACCTTAGAACAAGTGTTCTCTTATATTTTTTGCAATTCATCTCGCCACCTAAAGAGGTGGGAGAATTCTTGCTATATCTTGTTAAAACAGCGTTAACATCACTTTCACTACTGGAATCATCGCTTAAAACTTTATACTGTTCATAAACAAACTGCCGTTCCTTCTCTGGAAGTTTTGTATATTCCCAAATCATACGAACAACATTTCCATCCAGTTCTTCTGGAATTGGCGGCAACTGAATATATTTTTCTTTTCTCATCTTCTCAACCTCCGATAATAAATCTTCCTACACCGTCTCTTGCTTCTGTTACAAGTGCCAGGATAAATGCTCCTGCAGCCAATACTCCTGCCAGCATGAATTCAGCAACTCCCAAAAGGATATAGTTCATGAACCGGGTGCGGTACCAGATGAAGGTACACACAAGCATTGCTCCAAGAAGCAGACCAGCAAGTCCCTTTGCCACGCAGTAGAGATTCACGACTGCGCTGACACATACTCCGTTAAAAGCAAGGAGCAGCCATACCGGAACGGTATTTTCTCTGTATCTTGTAAACGCTCTTTTGATATTTAAGTCCAAAGGTCTTATACATGCTATATTCCAAGATGAATGCAAAGTTTTTAATGACTGTTGCATTTTCCGCTATCGAATAGTAATTATACATACCTCTAATCTCGGCATTCACCTGTGATACTATTTCCACATCGGTCATGTGAACCATATTGCCTCTGTGGTGAGAATCCCATATTTCTTTGCCATTTTCATCATACCTAATCCTAAGTGCACAATACTCTATTAGCTTAGCTTGCCACTTATCCCTTGGAGCATATAATTTGATTCTGCCCGTATGAGTTTTCCTTAGCTGATGCTTTGAATCATACATTAGTGCTGAATTCTTGGCTGTAGTAATGTCGTAGCCTAGGAATCTGGCTTTATCTTGACTATGCGTGATTTTGGTCTTTTCTTCGGACATCTCAAGATGCAGAGTATCCTCGAGAAATACTCTGAATTTATCTTTTATAAATAAGGCAACAGAAGAGTTACTCTATCAGAAAACAAAATACAGATTAATCCTAGAGATGGAAACAATATACTCTTGACTTTTAATATTCTATTCATTTTTCTCATTTCTCTCCTGTTCTTTTATTCATATAGTGTTTCAAGACAACAGTTCCGGCAGCAACCAAAATTCTTAATAATAATACCATGATAAATTCTATTGAAAATGGATTGCTCAACTTAGTTCCAAGCAAAGTAGTAGTAACAATACTGAGCAAAGAACCGCTTATTCCTGCTGTCAGATAAGTAGTGAATTTCACTCCACAAGTGCCAAAATACAGGCTCACAATGTCACCTGGCAAAAATCCAACAATTCTGGTAATAAAGCATACAAAAAAAGCATTTTCATTCTGATATCCTGTCAGTTGTTGAACCTTGGGATATCTAGTCCCAATATACTGTATAATATCCTCACCGCTGTATCTTCCAATCCAATAAGGAATCGTAATGGTTTGTTGTGGTCAAGCTTTTTTGTAACATTTGTGGCTAAAAAATTCATTGGATTGTTGCTTGGATAATACCGAAGTTTCCAGTGTATGTAAAGGATGCTTCGCACCGCCTTTG
>NZ_JBQHSE010000036.1:0-24905 GCF_052066395.1 Bariatricus sp. HCP28S3_A4
GTTTCTGGACAATTCCATTATATCAAAAGAGCGTTATTTATGCCCTTTTTATTGGCTGAAATATTGAATTTTCAAGGTACAGAACACCTTATCGGTGTGGGAAGTTTGAGTAAATAAACAGAAAGGCGGCATTCCTTTGATGGAAAGCAACAACGAAATTATAAAATTGATTGAGGAATTTAAAAGTTGTCAAAATGTATTGATTGCTCTCGGTGATGAAACCCGGCAGCATCTTATGCTGGAAATGATGAAAATGGAACACGAAAAAGATTATGGAAGCGCAGCCGGACAGCACCGTCTGCATTATAATAACACTGGATGGAGGACCTGATATGTTGAAATATAAAAATGTTGTCTTTGATTTTGGAAATGTAATCGCTACTTTTGATGAAGACTATATTCTTGGGAAATTCTGTGATTCGCCGGAAGACCTCGAACTTTTGCGTAGCGCAGTCTTCTATAACTGGGCTCAGCTTGATGAGGGAACCGCAGATTATGATACATCCATACAGCACGCAAAAACACTTGTACCTGAGCGTCTGCATGACAATGTAACGGATTTTTTCCGGAAATGGCACAAATACCTGCAGCCAATTGAAGAAATCTGGTCTCTGATCCGAAGGCTGAAAGAAATCGGAGCATCTGTCTATATCCTTTCCAATGCCCCGACTCATTTCGCTGATCATGCAGATTTTTATGGAATCGTCCAAGAATTTGACGGAATCGTATTCTCTGCACCGCTTGTGATGGCGAAACCAAAACCGGAGATTTATCAGTATCTGTTCGATACTTATCATCTGAAACCGGAAGAAAGTTTCTTCATTGATGATAAACCTGAAAACATTGCTTCCGGCCAGGCACTTGGGATGGACGGATATATTTTTAAGGGGGATATCGCAGAGGTTTGCAGAAAGCTTGGATTAGACTAAAGAGACAGCGGGGACAGGAGACAGCTGTCTTCTGTCCCCGCTGTCTCTCTCCCGCTGTCTCTTTAGCATTCTTCTGCTATCTTATATATTAATTTTTCCGTATCTTCCCATCCAATACATGGATCTGTGATCGATCTTCCGTATTCCATATGAGAACAGATATCCTGGCGGCCTTCCAGCAGATAACTCTCTACCATAACCCCTTTCACCAGTCCGCGAAGATCCGGATTGTATTTCCGTGTATGCAGCACTTCGCTTACAATTCTCAGCTGCTCTTTGTACTGTTTATTCGAGTTAGAATGGTTGGCATCTATGATAACCGCCGGATTCTTCAAATCTTTCTTATAATACAGACTCTCCAATCTTCTCAAGTCTTCATAGTGATAGTTCGGAATACAGGTTCCGTATTTATCAACACCGCCTCGTAGAATCACATGCGCAAGCTCATTTCCGTCTGTCGACACATCCTGTCCACGGTAAATAAAGCGATGTCCGCTTTGTGCAGCCACAACGGAATTCAGCATGACTCCCAGATCTCCACTGGTCGGGTTCTTCATGCCGATGGGAATATCCATACCGCTTGCTGTCAGACGATGCTGCTGATTCTCAACGGAACGGGCCCCGATTGCTTCGTAAGATAAGATATCATCCAGATAACTTCTGTTTTCCGGATACAGCATCTCATCGGCAGCGGTCAGATGCGTCTCTTCAATCGCACGGATATGCATTTTTCGGATCGCGATAATCCCTGCCAGAAGATCCGGAGCCTTATCCGGATCCGGCTGATGCAGCATTCCTTTATATCCTTCTCCTGTTGTTCTGGGTTTATTCGTATAAATTCTTGGAATGATCATCAATTTTTCAGAAACTTTTTCATTTACTTCAGCCAGACGATTCACATATTCGCAGACAGAATCTTCATTATCCGCTGAACAAGGTCCGATAATGACAACAAATTTATCGGATTTTCCAGTAAAAATATCTCTGATCTCCGCGTCTCTTTTTGCCTTGATCTCCTTGATCTTTTCCGATAACGGATATTCATTTTTCAAATCTGCCGGCAATGGCAGTTCTGCATTCACTTTCATCCCCATAACTTTTTGTATCTCCTTTATCTAGCAGTAGCGCACCATATCTCTGGTGATTTCACTCAGAGAATGTGCCCCGCACATCTGCATCGTGTCTTTCAGTTCAGCTCCCAGCTTTTCAATATAGGTCTTCACGCCTTCTGCCCCGCCTCCATACACAGAAACAACAAACGGTCTGCAGATCAGAACTCCGTCTGCTCCGAGTGCAAGTGCTTTAAAGATATCTGTTCCGGAGCGGATTCCGCCGTCCACCAGAATCTTCATAGAATCTCCTACTGCGTCTGCAATTTCTTCCAGGACTTCTGCCGTCGCCGGGCACTGATCCAGAACACGTCCTCCGTGATTGGAAACCACGATTGCTGCTGCTCCTGCTTCTTTTGCTTTCAGCGCTCCTTTGACCGTCATAACACCTTTCACGATAAACGGCACGCCTGCCATATTCACAATTTCCGCAAGTTCCTTGACGTTCATGCTTCCTGCCGGCGGTGTCATGTTTTTCAGAAACGGAAGTCCGGCAGCATCCACATCCATGGCAACCGCAAATGTTCCTGATTCGATCGCCAACTGCATTTTCTCCTGAATCGTTTCCAGATTCCACGGTTTGATGGTCGGAACACCCATGCCGCCGCTCTCCTTGATTGCCGCAGTCGCTCCTTCCATAACCAGCGGATTCACTCCGTCTCCGGTAAATGCCGCAATTCCATTCTGCGCACATGCAGATACAAGAACCTGATTATAGGAAATATCATCATATTTCTCACTATAATGTAAATTCACTGCACCAACCGGACCGGCAAAAAACGGATACGCAAACTTCTGTCCGAACAGCTCACAGGATGAATCTATTACTCCTCCGTCACAGATGGTATCCATGTTTACACGGATCTCCTGCCATTTCTCATAATTGCGAATAGCCGTGTCCCCAACACCTTTCGCTCCCGGTCCCGGTATCTGTTTCCCACATGCTTTTCCATTACATACCGGACAGGCTTTACAATAATTTCCTATCGATTCTCTTGCATTTTCAAGTACCTCTTTATAATCCATGTTCTCTGCCTCGCTTTCTTCTATCCATCGGTATTTTTCTTACCCAAATGAAGCCGATACTTATGATAATCATAACACTTTCCTATCCGGAAAACAAGAAATCCATTCCATGGATTTCTAAATATTCTGTGACCTTTACTTGTTTTTTTACTTTGATATGCTATAATGTCCACATAGGCACTTAAATTTGCATACAGCAAAATTAGAGAAATATATAGAGGAGAGTACCATATGAAATGCCCCAGATGTGGATCTGATGTACGTCCCAGTAAAAAGTATCCGGGATATTATCTCTGCGATTCCTGCCGGAAACGTTATCCGGCAACATCCCTGATACCAGATGAGACTGATGATGATCATACAGATTATACACTTTATGATACAGAAGATGCAATAGAACCTTCGGAACCGGAAAAGCCCGGACGGAAGACTGAACGGTCAGAAGGCAGCAACCGGAAATCAAAAGGTTCTTCCCCCAAATCAGGCAAACGTTCTTCATCCAGTCAAAGCAGATCCGGAAGAAGGTCCAAAAAGAAAAAGAAACAATTAGCAGGAATGATTCTGATTTTCCTGCTCGCAGTCATCCTGATCGTAGTTGTCGCCGTAAAATCCGGTCTAATCAGCAAAGATCTACTTCCGTTTACAAAGTCATCCCAGGATTCTCAGGATCCTCAGACAGATGATACCACAAAAACGGGTGGAGATGACACCTCCTATGCACTTGGCGACACCGCTACGCTGAATGATATCTCCATTCAGGTAACCGATTACGAGGAATCCAAAGGTGACGAATGGGCTTCCCCTCAGGAAGGCAATGTATTTGTCTTTGTCAACCTTACGATTACCAATCAGGCGGAAAAGGATATCACCGTCAGCAGCATGGCAAGTTTTGAATCCTATTGTAATGAAATAAAGCTTGACTATAGCGTCAATGCTTTTACCGCCCTTGCCGCGAACACGGACCGTCAGCAGATGGATGGTTCCATTGCTCCCGGTTCTTCACTAAGTGGGTATCTCTGTCTGGAAGTTCCGACAGACTGGATGAATCTGGAGATTCACTATACCGATCAGGTCTGGAAGGATGAGGGTGTCGTATTTAAAATATCAAAATAATCCATGGTCTCAAATTAGAATCTAAAAAAAGGGAGCGCCTCAGCACTCCCTTTTTAATAATGTTTATTCTCTGTGCATAGAGAATGAAGTCTCATCATAATTCTTCAGGTTCTCACAGATTCCTCTCGCATCTGCTTCTTTGATCAGCGAATCTCTGGATTTCTTTGCGAGCATCTGATCTTTAAAAGCACTTGGTCCTCCGACACATCCGCCTTCACAAGCCATTCCTTCGATGAAATCCTCAGGCAGACGTCCGACTTTCATAAGCAGCAGTGATTTCTTACATTCAACTGCACCATTTGCCTTGTACACTTTAATATCCAGTTCTTCACCGGCTTCCTTCATACTCTGCATCACAGCATCCGAAACACCGCCGGAATTTCCGAATCGCTTTCCAAATACAGAAGATTCCTGATAAGTATTGTCTGCCGGTTCCAAAGCAACGCCCTTCGCACGCATAATTGCACGGATTTCACTGTAAGTCAGGGCATAGTCTGCATTTCCTTCAATCCTCTGATCTGCAATCTCTGATTTCTTTGCAAGACATGGTCCGATAAATACGGTAACCGCATCTGGTTCTTTTGCCTTCACCAGGCGGGAAACTGCACACATCGGAGAAACCGTTGTAGAGATCATATCACTCAATTCCGGATAATGCTTCCGTACCAGATTGACAAATCCCGGACAGCAGGAGGTTACTTTTTTACGTCCGTCTTTATAGGCTTCAACCCATTCTTCTGCTTCATATTTCGCAGTTAGATCACCACCAAGTCCCACTTCAATGAAGTCCGTAAATCCAACTTCTTTCATTGCTTTTTTCCAGCTTTCCATGGTGATGTCCACACCGAACTGTCCTTCTGTTGCCGGTGCCAGCATCGCGTATACTTTCTTACCGGATTTGATTGCTTTAATTACATTTACAATGGAGGATTTGTATCCGATTGCTCCGAACGGACAACTGTGAACACATTTTCCACAACGAATACACTTTGAATCATCGATAACGGAAATACCATTTTCATCATAATAAATCGCATCTACCGGACAGCTGAATTTGCATGGTCTCTTCAAATGAGCAATTGCATTGTACGGACAGGCCTGTGCGCATTTTCCACATTCTTTACATTTGGAAGCATCAATGTGGGAACGGTCACGTCCCGCTTCAATTGCACCGAATTTACAGGCATTGATACATGCTTTTCCCAGACAATTCTGACAGTTTTCTGTCACAACATAGCTGGAAATGGGACAGTCCTCACATGCCGAACTGATAACCTGTATTACATTTCCATCATTCTTAATTCCAGGCGCTTTTCCTTCAGCCAGACGAACACGCTGTCTGATAATCTCACGTTCCTTGTAAATGCAACAACGGAACTGCGGGAGCGGGCCCGGAATCAACTTCATTGCAATATCGTCCTTATGCTCCTCAAGTTCCCCGTCAAAAGCCAGACGTGCTACTTCTTCCAACACTTCATGTTTGATCTTGATTACATTTGCGTCTGCGTTTCTCAACTTCTTACCCTCCAAAAAGAATTTTCTCAATCATAATAATGTATCTCGTTTCTGATTCAAATCATAACATGAGTTTTCTTCTTTTCCCAGTCATTTTTTTAACAATCTTGTACTATTTTGCATACAATGTACAAGTCTCGAACACAATGTTCTGTTTTCGCAAAACGTAACCCAAACTCATGGATTCAAAAGGTTATCCCGCTTTCACAACATTCTGATTTCTGGTAATAGACAGTAGAATCCCCATATACAAATAGGTAACCATCATATTACTTCCTCCATAGCTAAAGAACGGCATATACACCGATACAGGATAAAAAACTCCTGAATTCGTCCCCAGATACACCAGAATCTCCGCGGTCATCATCAAAACACATGCCATTCCGACCACATAGCCGAGCTGATTCTTTTGTTTTCGCACGATCCAGATCAAAACCCCCAGGAACCCTGCCAATGCAAGTGTGAACAGAATCCCCTGCCATGTTCCAAGCACTTTAAAAATAAATACCCAGACATAATCACTTCTCACTTCACTCCAAACCATATTTGTTGATTCATCAATTATGAGTCCTTCTCTTCCCGCAACTGCATCTGCTGCATTTTTCAGATTTTCCAAAACAATCTGATATAAACAATTTTCGGAAGACTGAAAGCGGAATATCTGCTTCATCCTATCGCTCTGATACGTTGCAAGAAATACCTGACCTGCAGACATCATGATTCCCAAAATCCCCACAGGCAGCAAGACTGTCGTTCCGGCCATCAGTATGTACTGGCGCTTTTTCTCTTTTCCGAACCACCGCTTATGAACGGCAAGTATTAAAATGCATCCCCCTGTCATATAAAATAAAATCATATACACACTGGAATTTAAAACCAGTGGAAGCACTGTTGATAATACCAATATGAGAATACATTTCATCATCCCTTGTTTTCCTGCTCCGCGGAAGTGAAAAACAACACCCGCAAAAACCGGAACCAGAACACAGTAAAACAGTCCCTGTTTTGGATACATTCCATTCACGGTTCTGCCGAATACCCGGTATACTGCCATCATCATCATCATTGCTGCCCAGATCCGGAGTGCATATTTGCCAAGCAGCGTGTAATCCACAAAACAGACTCCCAACATCAAAATGCTTCCTGCTGCCGTCCACAAAATAAACCTGAGTCCCGCCGGATCATAAGATGCTGCGAGGTAATCGCCTGCTCCGCAGAGTATTGCTGTTCTCTCCAGAAAAACCTGTATGGCAACTCCCGATATACCAAGCATGACGATCATAGCAATCAGTCTCATATCCATCTTCGGTCTGTGGATCCTGTCAAGCTGTACTCCTGCCTCCACCGGATCTCCCATCTCCCTCACAGCCGCTTCTTCTGCTTCCGCTTCACTCATGCCCTGCGCCATAAAATCCAGCTTCTGGTCGTCAATATGGGCCTGATATTCTTCTTCAATCATCGGCCTTGCCCTTTTACAGCGGATCTGGTCAGTCAAAAGCTTCAAATAATCAAGCCGGGTCATAGAGCGCACCTCCCAACACATTCACAACGGCCGTGGAATATTCCTTCCACTCTGCTTTCTTTGCAGCAAGCTGTTTCTTTCCTTCCCTGGTCAACCGGTAATATTTACGAAGCTTACCGCCATATTCCTGTTCATAAACGGTCAGCCATCCCTTTTCTTCCATTGAATGCAGAAGCGGATAAAGAGTCCCCGCCTTCAGTTCAAAGACATTATTCGACTTCTCCCTAAGCGTCTCAATCATCTCATAGCCATACATATCTTTTTCTTCCAACAGCTTCAATATCAGCATTGCTGTGCTTCCGGAAATTAAACTTTTATCTACTGCCATAAATACTTCCCCTTTCATGTGTTGATCTTCGATATATCGATAATCTACATATTTTACATTTTCATTATATCTCGGTAATCTATATATGTCAAGTGATTCTTTCCGTATTCTGAAGCTGCATCATATAGAGAATACATTTTTTATAAGTACTTTAGATGTTCTTAATATTTTTCAAAATTTCTTAAGTCCATGGTCACATTCTTTCCATATTTTACTATTATACTTAAAGCATAAATTAAAAGGACGCCGGCAATCATAGATGATACCGACTCTGTATGGATGTCAGGATGTCCGCCTAAAAAATCAGGTGCCCGCCCAAAGGGCAGACACCTTTAATATAGATCCTCTCTTTTCTCTCAGCCGATGCAGCATGTATCGGCTTTTTATTTATCACAATATGAATTACTTTCCTCCGTCTTCTTTCATACTCGTTACAACCACACCCGTCAGCGCGAACAGGGCGATTGCATTTGGAATAACCATTAGCTGGTTAAACATATCGGAAAGTTCCCATACAAGATCGTTGGATGCAAGTGTTCCAAGGAAAACAAACACCAAAGCAATCATAAGAAACGGCTTGGTTGCTTTCGGTCCGAACAGATAATTCACATTGATTTTCGCGAACAGATTCCATCCGAGAATCGTGGAGAATGCGAAGAAGAACAGGCAGACTGCCACGAAAGCGGATCCCAGTTTTTCTCCATAGACTACTCCGAATGCGGTCTGTGCGAGATTCGCTTTATTTAATGTTTCCACCACGCCACCTGTATATCCTCCCGCAACAGGTCCATCAGCTGTATATAATGTGGAAATAATAACCAGCGCATTTAAAGTCAAAACAACGAATGTGTCAATAAACACACCTGCCATAGCAACTGTTCCCTGTTCATGTGCATTCTTAACCTGTGCAAGCGCATGAGCATGCGGTGTAGAACCCATGCCGGCTTCGTTTGAGAAAAGCCCTCTCTTTGCCCCCTGGCTGACAGCAATTTTTAAAGCTGCGCCCAGGCCACCGCCAATGATTGCCTGTGGCTGGAATGCATACCGGAAGATCATGAAAAATGTAGCAGGAACGTATTTAATACGGGCAATCAGCACCCCCAGCGCTCCTAATAAGAAAACAGCTGCCATGACCGGAACGAGCTTTTCAGTAACAGAAGCAAGACGGTCTACCCCACCCATAAAGATAAAAGCGCAGATCACAACCAGGACAACACCAACGATCCATGAAGGGATGCCAAATGCTGTGTGGATTGTGGAGCCAATGGAGTTGGACTGTACCATACACCCAAAGAAACCAAGCGCCAGAATGATTGCAACTGCAAAGAATCCGGCCAGGAATTTTCCTAATCTGCCCTGGAATGCCCTGGTTATATAGTACACCGGGCCTCCCTGGATATTCCCTTCTGAATCCTTGATTCTCGTCTTTTGTGCAAGAGTTGCTTCTGCATAAATCGTTGCCATTCCCAGAAATGCAATGATCCACATCCAGAAAATGGCTCCCGGTCCACCGGTAAGAATCGCTCCAGCAGCTCCTACGATATTTCCCGTACCTACCTGAGCTGCGATTGCTGTTGCTACAGCCTGGAATGAGCTCATTCCGCCTCCGTGTGCTCCTCCCTTAAAAGAAATATCCCCGAAAATTTTCTTAAGACCGGCTCCAAAACACCTCACCTGAACGAACCTTGTCTTAATTGTGTACCAAAGTCCAACTGCCACCAAAAGAAACACCAGAATATAGTCCGACAGATAAGCATTAATTGTTTGAACAATTGATAACATAGTTTTTCCTCCTCACCCATCTCTTTTCCACATTATATGCACAGACTATCCCTGCGATTCCTTTACTTTGCTGCCATTTGTTCCAAATGTAATTGCGCCTTCTGTTCATACTCTTGCGCCTCTTTTTCCCAGCCTCTGTAAGAATTTTCTCCCCGGTGATCCGGAAGCTCATAGTGCTCCTCCAGATAGTCTCCCAGATACTTTGTCACTTTCTCTGCTCCTGACAGATTCAGATGATCTCCCTTATCCAGGCTGTCCGTTTCCCAGTCGATTCCTATTTCATCCAACCTGAGATTCATATCCAGGTAATCCAGAGAATTAGATTCTGCATAAGCACTGATACTGTTATGTCGTCGGTAATTACAATTGACCGGCGATGGGGTTCCCACTAGAAGAAGCTCGGCACCCTTTTTATAACAGAGTTTTTGAATACTTTCCATATATTTAACCACGATATCAGGCATCTCTTCTTTTTGTTCTGTTTCCAGCATGTAATTTCCTTTTTTATATGGCTGAACATCACAGCGGAACGAAAACCCTTTATAACTCTCTTCCGGATACTTTTTGTCGATCAGAAATGATTTCCAGATATCATGTCCGCGAAAAATCGGAATATAATAATTTCCCCATGCCTCTATGGTTTCCTTGATCCCTTCCAGCCCCGTTCTTCCCCGAAACAAAGTGTTCGTTTCCAGTATGACCAGCTTCGGAGACTGCGTCTCAAAAGCAGTTTCCAGCATATGATAGGTTTCCTGGATCTTCTGTCCTGACTGTCCGCATACATATCCTGTAATTCCATGCTCCTCCCACAATTCCATCGGTGAAATAGACGCATAACTCAGGCTGTCTCCCAGAACAATCACATCAATGCTGTCTTGGGGTTCCCTCTGGATCCGAAACAGACTTTTGTTCCTGCTCTGCACGAGATTGTCATTTTTAATCAGGGCAATCTCCATTCTTTCTGCCATCAATTCAAAAATCACGAATAAGATTGCCAGAAAGAGGGCAACTTTTCCTGCTCTCTTTCCTATATTTTTAAAATCCTGCATAAATCATATCCACCTGCTGATAACCGATTCCATATGCTCCCAGAATTACAACTGCCAAAATCAGGCCATAATAAATCGCCCATCTCATCGGCAGACATAATTTCTGAAGTCCTGCCTCTCCCAGCAGATTCCTTTCTTTCATCATTCCTACAATTGCCACAACCACGCACCCGACCACAACGACCAGATAATCTGCTTGATCGAGTCCAAATGTCAGCATGGTTCCATCCCACAGTCGTTGTAGTTCAGAATTCCGGAACATGCTGAAGAACATCGAAATTCCTGCACGCAGTCCGTTTGCCCGAAAGAACAATTCTCCGGTAAAAATGATCATCCACGTTTTGAGGATCCGAATCAACCGGAAATACCATGCATTTTCATTGATGTGACATGCGTCAAGCACCTTATTTCTGACAGGCTCTATCGCAATACCGCCGAGCAGAATCACAAAATAATACATTCCGTAAAAAATGTAACTCCACCTTGCTCCATGCCAAAGCCCATTGCAGATCCATACCGGGAACAGTGACAAAGCTGATACGCCCAGCTTTGTCAAATACTTTCCCAAATGCTTTCTTCCGAATTTATTCCATCTTTTCACCAGTCCGGAAACGGAAACCGGATAAAATACATAGGTCTTAAACCATACGCCAAGTGTAATATGCCAGCGTCTCCAGAATTCTGCCGCGCTCCGCGAAGCAAACGGCTGTCGAAAATTCTCGGGAAGCGTAATTCCGAACATCCTTCCGCTTCCAATAATGATGTCCATACATCCGGAGAACTCCATGTAGAGCTGAACCGTATAGGCAACTGCCGCTGCCGCAATCATAACACCGTGATACATTTCATAATGTTCAAAGATTGCCTGCACAAATACATAAAGTCGGTCCGCAATGATCATTTTCTTGAATAGTCCCCAGAGAATGCGCACGCTGCCCTTTGAGAGATTCTCTCCGGTTATCGGTGCCCCTTGCCAGAGCGCGTCTGCCGTTTGCGAATACATGCTGATCGGACCTTCCATGATCTGTGGAAAAAAGCCCAGAAAAAGAGCAAGCTTTCCGGGATGCTGCTCTACTTTCAATTTTCCCCAATATACATCCGCCATATAGCCGATTGCCTGAAGCGTATAGAAAGAGATACCAATAGGAAGGAGAAGCTCTTTTGTCTGTAATGCATACGAGCCTCCCCAAGCTCCTATTATTGCATTTATATTCTTTGCAAAGAAATTATAATATTTCAAGTATGCAAGTGCCAAGAGTAATCCAAGGATCCCACCTATAAGGATCCATTTTTCTTTCTGTTTATATCGCTTTTTTACGATGCTGCTCTCTTCTTTAGTCAGTCCGGAAACTGCAGTTTCGCACTGCAGTTTCATCCAGGACATCCAGACACCAATATAATGAGTAAACAATGTTGTGCCGATCAGATACAGGACTAGTTTTCCGCTGATCGTCCAGAAAAACACATATCCGGAGAGGAGCAGTGTCATCCACCGCAGCTTTTTCGGAGTCAGCTGATAGACCAGCAGTACAACAGGCAGAAACACGAACAGATAAATCGACGTATGATAAGCCATGTTAATTCTCCTTCAGCCTTTGTATCATCTTCCAGATCGCATCCACAGAATTCAGATTCTCAGGAATGATCTCCGCTGCTTCAATTTCAATGTCAAACTGTTCCTCCAGTTCCGCAATCAGTGAAATCACCGCAAACGAATCCAGAAGTCTGTCATTTACAAGCGCCTTCTGTGCCTTCCAGTCAATACTGTCATCAATCTCCATTAATATATCCAATAATTTTTCCATCTTTTGTCTCCCTTTCCATATTCCATTCGTAAGTCTGCTGTTCTTCCCGTACGAGCCGCCAGCCCATCTCTTTGCTGTAGAACACAGCCTGCGGCAGTTCATGGCTTAAAAATAAAGCCATTCCTTCCGTCATTGCATATGCTCCGGCCCGTTCAAATATCAACACATTCCCTGCTTTCAGATCTGTGAATTCAGCCCTCTGTACCAGCACATCATTCACCGTACACAAAGATCCACAGATCGTCCATTCGCGTTTTGTTCCCTGACTTTTTTCAGGGCTGACGCGGATCCTCGGCAAATACATGCCACGGATCTGCCCGTCATAATGGATCTGATGGATTCCTCCGTCTACGATGCAGTAATAATGATTCCCATTTTTCTTTGTATCTCTGACCGTGGTAAGATAGTACCCGCAGGTTGCCGCAAGTGCACGCCCCATTTCCAGCATCACACTTCCTTTCCATCGCATTTTTGCAAGTGTCTCCGCAATTTCTTCAACATCCGCTTCTAAATGATCCGTCTGGCCCTCGAAATACGAGACCGCAAGTCCCGGTCCGTACTCCAGTTCTTCGATCTGATAGCCCGTTCTTTCTTCCAGTTCACAGCAAAACTGATCCAGATATGTCAGTTCCTTCCTGATCTTTTCAGCCGATTTCTTCTGTGTCCCGGAAAAATAATGAACCCCCTGGATCTTCAGATACGGACACATCTTTCGGATCGAGATCAGATTCCGAATCGTCTCCTCATCCATCCCGAACTGATTTCCGCTGGTCAGCCTTAGATATACCGGAATAACCTCATGATTGCTATCACACCAGTCAGCCATATAATGGAACTGATTCAATGATTCGACTGTATATGTGCACGCTCCCCGGTAGAAATTCATAATTTCATATAGATCTTCTTTTTTCTTCAGGACACCTGATATGAAAAGTTTTTCTGGTTCGATCTGAAGCTTGCGGCAAATCTCAAATTCCCCCATGGAGCATACCTCGATCCGATCCGTAAGCGCAGCCATTTGTTTCACAAGAAATGAATTTGCTTTCATCGCAAAGCAGATTCCTGCTCTTCCCCGAAGCTTCTCCTGAAAGAACGCGACCGTTTCGGAGAGCCGGTCAATATCATAGATATAAAGCGGCGTTCCATACTTCATGATGCCATGTTCCAGACATTCCATTTCCATCACATTCCCACCTCCAGTTTTTTTCTGAAATAATTTCTGTCAGTCTTTCCGTTTTTATTTAACGGCATTTCCTCCGTTTTTTGTATTTTGTGGGGAATCATATAAACCGGAAAATGCTTTTTCAAATATGCTCTGACATCTCCCGGATCCGCCCCACCCAGGTAAAATGCGATCAGTCTGTTTCTCCGCTCATCCATCAGACAGCAGCTTCTCTCTACACCTTCCACCTGATTCAGTGTGCTTTCGATCTCTTCCAGTTCAATGCGATGTCCCATATGTTTGATCTGGAAATCCTTCCTGCCGGAAAAATAAAGCATTCCTTCATCATCGTAATATCCAAGATCTCCGGTGCAATAGCACCTCTCTTCTTTCTGTCCGGAAAAGTGAATCATCCGGAACCGTTTCTTCGTTTCCTCCGGATTCCTGTAATATCCTTCAGACAAGGATTCCCCTGCCACACAGATTTCTCCGATTTTTCCCGGCACCTGTAGGATCTGTTCCTGCTCATCCAAAAGGAACACCCTTCGCCCCGGAAAGGCTCTTCCGATCGGAAGCTTTTCCCCATCTGCATACATCCGCTCAACCGGATAATAAGTACAGTTGCAGGTGATTTCCGTTGGACCATACAGATTGACAAACGAAGTATCCGGCAATGCTTTCTGCCACATCCTAAGCTGTCTGACCGGCATGACCTCACCACTGAATCCAATCAGCCGTACGCCGCGAGGCACTCGATAATCAAGTCCTTTCAATGCCGTCACCATGCTAAGCGCCGATACCGCCCAAATGAGAACAGTCACTTCCTTCTCACAAAGATAATCTAACAGCTTCGAAGGTAATGAAAATAATTCTTTCGGTATTAATACAAGCGCAGCACCTGTTGATATACTTGTGTAAATGTCTTTTACAGACACATCAAAATCGAACGGCGCCTGATTTCCGATTCTGTCTTTATCATGAAATCCAAACGCCTCTACAAAATGAGTGATAAAATCAATCACTGCCTGATGGCTGACTACTATTCCCTTCGGTGTTCCCGTCGACCCTGATGTAAAAATCCCATACAGCAAATCGGTACCACGACTCTGCCGGCGTATCTGCTGCAAACGCCCGATATCGGCTTCTCTCTCGATAGTATCCCGGAGAATATACTTTCTTTTTGTGTAACCCGCCTCATCCAACAGCATTTCATTTTCGTTATTCAATACAACAAGCTGCGGTTCGAGTATTTTCAATATTTCCCGAACTCTCGCCGCCGGCTGGGACGGATCAACCATCACATAAAAACATCCGGCATAAACCACACCGAACATAGCCGCGAGTGTCCTTGCACTCTTTTCTGCCAATATAACGACCGGCTCCCCCTGATCGCATATTTCGCAGAACAGCGTTCCCATTCTCTGCGATAGATCTTTCATTTCTCTCCACGAAAGACAAAACGTACCATCATCCACCGCTGTTCTGTCCGGATATTTTCTCTCAGTTTCTTCCAGAAATTCCAGGACATTACATTTCTTATCTGATTTCATTCCTGTTTTCGTCTGAAAATCCTCCATATTTCTACTCCTCTTAAGATATTTCAAAGTATTTTCCCTTTGATGAGGCCATTATAACCCCCATATCTTAATCCTTTCAGACACAAACCCTTAAGAAATTCCAAAGAAAAAATGGGTAAAATCCGAAGTTCGGATTTTACCCAATCATTTCCCAATACTATTTTCTTCCTTTTACAGCGCCGCAAACACTTCTGTTCCTCTCTTTTTAATCCAGGTATAGAGTCCTGCAGAAATCAATAATGTCAGTGCAGCAACTATGGTAAGATATATCACCATTCCGATTTTGTATGCCCACATCAGGTAGATGCCACATAACGCCACCGAATAAATCCAGCCGCCAAACATCGCCACCATCACGGCCACGCTCTGTTTAATCGGTGCAATTTCATTGGTCCAGGTCAGATTCGGCATTTTTAATCCCAGTGTAAGTCCAAGCAGAGCAGAAAATACGACATAAGCGCTTACCGTCAAGAGCACAAGAAGAATCTGAACCGGTGAATATGGAAGTACAAACAGAGTACATCCCAAACAGAACAGTGCCGGAATTCCCGTCAGAAACAACTGAACCGATAACTTGGCGCGCAAGACCTGCCATGGCGTAACCGGAAGAGACTGTGCAAGCCAGATATTCTTCCCTTCCAGTGAGACAGACGGAACCACCATATCATTCATAGAAACCAGCACACAGATCATGGTACATACCAGTACGGGAGTCGTCCCCGTTTCTGCACCGAACACCTGATTCAGAATGCTGATAATCATGCCTCCTTTTACAAGAAGAAGTATGCCGCAAACCGGCAGAATCAGAATGCCCAGTCCGCAATTCAACATATAATTCGGACTCGCAGTAAACCTACCGAATTCCTTCGCAAGAAGAGCCCGGGAAACACTCCTCATTTTTACCGTCTTTTCTTTATATACTGCTCTGGCAGTTTTGCCGGAAGCTGTCGCTATCTTAAGAAAGCTCCGTGACAATAATGTCCACATTACAGCAAACAACGCAAGAATGATCGCTGCCATCAGAGTGATCGCCAACCAGTCCCCTTCCCCGATTCTTCCGAATAAGTAAAGCAAATATGCTTTTCCTTTGATCTTTCCGCCGTATTCCGCTGCATTTGCAATCAGAACACCTATCATGGACTGCGCCTTAAAATAGAAGAAATAATATGCACCGAGAAAAGCAAGCGATACAAATACGGTGATAAAGCTCTTATTCTTCAGCTTCAGACTGATCTTTGCAACGACCCATCCAAGTGCCGCCGAAAGTGTAAGTACAAAAATCGAGATCAGCGCGATCAGCACGACTCCACCCAGAATTACTGAAACATTTACCGGAGCAAAGATCCAGTACACAATGACTGCCGGCACGATAACCACCGCCGCGTACATAAATCCCAGCAGAAAGACTCCAAGAAGGCGTGACACCATGAGCGTGCGAACGGGAATCGGCATGGCAAGCAGAAGATCGTTATCTTTGGCAAGATATAATCCAGAGTATGTATTAAACACACTTCCGAATACTCCCAGAAAAATAGAAAGCAGCCCCATAATCGCAAAATAAAGCCAGCCCATACCGGCTGATGAGAGAGCCGGACAGATCGTCATAGAAAGAAATGTGAACATTCCTCCCAGAAGGCCGATCATAATAACCCCAAATAAGATCATATATCCAATCATCGATAGTTTAGACCGCTTTTTATTCTTCTTCGCGTCATAGAAATATCCACGAAAAATCTCCATCATCTGTTTTTTGACGAGTGTTTTTAGCATGATTCTCCCTCCAATTCAAGGAATACTTCTTCCAGAGAGTCATCTCCTTTGACTTCTTCCATCGTTCCGGAACGGATGAGCTTTCCGCCTTTGATAATGGCCACCTTATCACAGAGCTTTTCCGCCACCTCAAGTACATGCGTAGAGAAGAAAATTGCTCCGCCCTGATCACACACCTCACGCATCATCCCTTTCAGGAGATGGGAAGCCTTGGGATCCAGACCAACAAATGGCTCATCCATAATGATCAGCTTCGGATCATGAAGCCATGCCGAAATAATTGCCAGTTTCTGCTTCATTCCATGGGAATACGCAGCAATAGGCTGTGCCAGATCATCCGTCAGTTCAAACAATTCTGCGTATTTTCGGATCCGTACCTGTCTCACCTCAGAGGACACCCCAAAAATATCAGCGATAAAGTTGAGATATTTGATTCCCGTCATAAAATCATAAAGATCCGGATTGTCCGGAATGTAGGCGATCTGTTTCTTGCAGGTAAGCGGATCCTTCTGTATGGACATTCCGGCAATCGTAATCTCACCGGCATCAAACTGCTGAATGCCGACCACAGACTTCAGCGTCGTCGTCTTTCCGGCACCGTTATGACCGATGAAACCATAGATCTCGCCCGGAGCAATATGAAGACTCAGATCATCGACTGCCTTTTTCTCTCCAAATGTTTTCGTTAAATGTTCAATATACAGCATAGTATTATTCTCCCATTTCTTCTGATGTTACTTTTGGTCTTGTAATTTTGTTAATACTATCATACAAAAAAATCCACCATTATACTAGGTGGATTTCTTATAGATATGTGTCAATTTTAGAGATATTGCAGCTGTTACACGAAAATGACCAAAGGGCGCTGCTCGTGGCAAGATGCTCCGTCCCTACGAAACCAATTAATCAGAACATTGTTCACATTGAAAAATTTACTGGTGAAGCTAAGATTCTGTTTATTGGTCTGTCCATAGATTTTGTCAAAGAGTTACTGGGATCTCACAAGGCAGCTTATTTTCCTAAAGAAGAAACTGCTTCTGAAAACTCAGTATTTCAGTTTATGTCCTCAAATTTACAAAAAGAGAAAGGTAAAAACTATTTAGATTTTTTTCCGGCCTTCCAGAATCAAAGTCATCTTTCAGACCTGCATAAATTATCTGATCATTTGCTTCATGCAATGCTGTTTCCAAAATTAGGCTCAACATTTGCCATAAAAGCGTTAATCTGTGAATTATTTCAATATCTCGACACAAAAGAATACTATCGTTCATAAATATACCGGTATGTGCCTTTATGATTATGGTATGACATTTACACTAAAGAAAGCGGAGCATCTTCTATCTGATACAACCGCTTCCATTTCTTCTATTGCTTTGCAACTTGGTTTTAACAACCGAACACATTTTTATAAAATTTTTAAAGGAAAATATGGCATTACCCCAGGAGAATATCGGGAAAAATTAAGATAAACTAATTTAACTTACAAAGATCTTATCCAGCCATGTAAGTGCCAGATCCGGCCACTGCATGGCGGATTCATCTGCATGCTGTTCCTCCATCTGCCGGATTCCCACAGTTGCTTTCGTCCATTCCACGGCAAACTCTTTCAGTGTTTCTGCTTTGGCAGAAGGAGCAAGCATCGTCGGCACCATCTCCGGCCGCACATTGTACAACGTCTTTAATGTCTGCCATTGCTGCATCATCGTATAAATACTGTCTTCCCCGATATTGTTCGTTGCCCACTCTTCATTTGCAAGGCTCATTCCATGTCTTCCTTCCATAAATAAATGTAATTCACACGGAACTCCCGCATTGTGGCATGCTTTTGTATACATGATACTATTCTCCACCGGCACCGTCGCATCCGTAAATGTCTGCCACAGAAAAGCCGGAGGCGTGTCAGCTGTCACCTGTTTTTCCAGACTTGCCCATGTAAGTTCCTCCTCAGATGCATCTTTTCCAAGAAGCAGATCAAAACTGCCGCGATGCGCTTTTTCTCCACTTGTGATCACCGGATAACAGAGAATCACTGCATCGGGACGATTAGAAATCTCAGCATACGGCTCTTTCGTAAGCTCCTGATCCTGATAATGAACCGCAAGACTTCCTGTAAGATGAGCACCTGCTGAGAAACCGCAGCAGACAACTTGATCGCACTTTATACGCAGACATTCTGCAAAGTTCCGGATATAACGCACAGCTCTGGAAATATCCCGAAGCGGCTGTTTTTTAAGCGGTGCAAGCTGATACATATTGATCGTATAAGTAAGAACAAATGCCTGATACCCTGCCTCATAAAATCGTTTCGCTACAATTTCGCCCTCTGTCGGACTGACAAAAGCATATCCGCCGCCCGGCACCACGAGCATTGCCGGATGAACATCTTCATCTTCATGAAGATAAGCCGTGATATTGGGAAGAAATTCTCCCGCACATGGATAAGTATAATCCTCTTTGTTCCATAAATTAATGGTCTGCTTTTTCATTTCTATACTCCTTTTTATTGCGCATTCAGTGCGTGAGTTCTTCTATTTTACATTTATGTTCCTTTGTTTTTTTATCATAACTGATTCCAACCAACAGAAGATTCCCCTGATATTCTTCCAAAGCTTTCGGATATTTTTTATCCTTTATCTGTTCAATCGCACTCTCCGTAACCTGATTCCATTTTAACTCTACCAAAAGAGCCGGCTTGTCCGGAAACTGTTTTCTTGGGATAAAAACAAGGTCTGCCCTTCCTTTTCCGGCAGGTAACTCCCTTATCACTGTATAATAATTTTTCGCAGCGTAGAGTGCAAGAGATATCGTATAACTAAGCGCATTCTCATCATTATATTGGAAATAGGATGTTTCCAAATGGGACTGTTCGATTGCCCACGCTACATATTCTTCATTTTGATTCCATATAGCCTGCAGAGTTTCCCTCGACAACTCCAAAGCTTTCGTAACTTCTCCCCAATCAGAATTCCGCACCGCATTTGCAAATTCATTTAGAATTTCATTATTGGGTATAAACGCTTCTTGATACTGCGAATCATATCCCAAATATCCAAGATGTATCAAAAGCGTCAGTACATCATCCCGAGAAGCAAATGAAGTCATGTCATTATTAAAACTGCCTATATCGATACTGACAGAATCCCCTTGCATCATACGGATAATCTGATTTTTCAGGCCATCATAATTTAAATCAATATATATTTTCAATGCTTCATACGTTTCCGTCTGATTCCAATAATTATTAAACGCACCTGATAGAATACTAAATACCACAGATTGTGGATTATATACAGCCCCGACATTTCTTAACCTGTAACCATTGTACCACTGCTTCATTTCTTCAAAATCCGCATGATATGTTTCACAGAGATTTTGAACCTCCGCTTCTGTAAATCCAACAAATTCTGCCAATTCTCCTGCATCTGTCATAGAGAATTCTCTGAACATATTCAAAGCAGAATGGGTTCCGTATTTTTTAATAGGCAGAATTCCCGTCATATATACAAGATGGATATATCCTTTATCTTTCAGAAAATCCCGAAGAAAATCCAGATATTGCTTTTGTCCGGCCAAATCATCCTTACATTCCCTCAATACACAGTCCCATTCATCTATCAGAATAATAAAGCTCCGTCCCGTTTCTGCATAGATATCCTGCATAGTCTGAATCAAATCTTCAAGATCAAAATAATCCACATGCGGATATTCCCGTTTCAGTTCACGTGTTACCAGCTTTATCAGCAGTTTCAGCATTTCCAAAACATGATGAGTTCGACTCAAGAACTCCTGCATATTCAGTGCGATAACATCATACCTGTTCAGATAATCATGAAAATCAGGACTGTTTTCAATTTTCAATCCATCAAACAGTGCTTCCGAATCACATCCTCTGCTATAATATGCAGCCAGCATGTTTGCCGCCATGGACTTTCCAAACCGACGGGGTCTGCTGACACAGATACATTTTTGTGAGGTATGCAAAACTTTATTCGTATATTTAATCAGTTCAGATTTATCCACATATATTTCAGAATTTCTTGCTTCACTGAATTTATCGTTAGAAGGGTTTAAATAAATGCCCATTCAGCCACCTCCCGAAAATACTTTACCTATATTTAGTATAGAGATTTCCAGAAGAAAATACAAGTAACGAAAGCCAGAACCGACATTTTTTAACGTACAACCACTTTTGTTTCTGCTTTTCATCCTCAACGACAATTGTCATTACCTATGTTATTTCGGGGGGAACTTGATTTCGTCATTGTGGGAGTACATAAACACTATCGCGCCGGTGACTGTTGCTTCATCAACCAGAAAGTCCGCATGTAGAAAGCTATCAACGTGCCTTCTGCGCTCTTTATCTCAGTTTTCGCCCCGGATTCTTCTACGATTTCCCCTCTTCCTCCCAGCGTGAAATTCCGGATCTTGTGAATTTCATAAAGCGGAACACTTTACAGAACGATCAGGTGGATTATCTTGACTTTATCGCCTCTTCTTCTGACATTTTTTACAGGAACACGTTCCGCATTCTGCAATGTTTTGAGCAGATCATAATGGAACTGGTTCAAAAAGAGCCCGGCTGCATGGATATCGTATACGGTTACCCGAAACGTTTCTTCGCCATACTGCAAGCTCCCGGCTGTTATACCTGCCTGAATACCCGTTTTTTATCCCGAAGGAGAAAATACGGAGTATCCCCGGGCGAATACCGCTCTTCCAGAGGCTAAGCGATATCAAATTTTCCGTTCTTTTGTTTCCTAATTTTCATTGACCCCCTGGCCCCTTTCTGCTATATTAAATTCACGCATTCTTCCATACGGAAGTCATAGACATTTTTCAAATAAACAATTCAATTCTCCATTCTATGGAAATCTGAATAAAAACTCTCAAGCATTCCATGATTTGTCCTTTGATAGTTTAATAAGGCTTTACACTATTTTCAAATTTTCCTATAATGTAAGTATATTCTTACATGGAAGGAGTACGAAAGGATGAACGAATACATGCCAAGTGACAAAGAGATGATAAATAATCTGATTGATTTATATTCTATTCTTCAACAAATCAAGCAAAGCAACGGTAATCACGAAAACAAAACACTTGATTACCAGATCAAAGTCACAACCGCCAAGTTATCATCAATGGGGGTTAATGTCGAAGATATTACTTTAAACTAATTACCGGAATAAACTATTACTAAGCTTCAAGGTGTAAAGTCTTATTAAACCATCAAGACTTGAACAGAGGTGGGGACAGGTTCCCTGACTCACAATTGTGAGTCAAGGAACCTGTCCCCACCTCTGTTTCACCTTTTTTATCCGGATGACCAAAGGGCGCTGCTCGTGGCAAGATGCTGGGGGCAAATGCTCCGTCCCTATTAACACAAAACTATTTCCGGCATATCTTTAAATTCTTCTGGAATTTGATCACTTAAAATATTTCTTCCTTTTAATTCCGAAAAAGTGACAGAGCTTATCACATTATACTTTGAATAATCTCCCAGGACATATACTCTTTTGCATTGATTCATTGCTGTTTTCTTCACAAGTGCTTCATTAATATCAGGTGTTGTAAAACCATGCACTTTGCTTATTCCATTTGTACCAAAAAATCCTTTTGTAAAATGATAATTTTTAAGTGCCATCACAGCTTCACTTCCAATAATCGCTTCTGTAGAGCTTTTTAATTCTCCACCGATCATGAAAACACGTACTCCTTCTGCCGCAAGTCTCTGTGCATGTGCAACTGCATTTGTCACAAATGTTGCACTTCTTTCCTCAAGATATTCAATCATGTATCCTGTTGTGGTTCCTGCGTCCAAATACACAAAATCTTTTGGTTCAATCAAGGACGCTGCATATTTCGCTATTCTCTTTTTCTCTTCTATCTGAACTTCTGTCTTTTGTGCTACTGTAGGCTCTGATGACAAAACTGAATCTTCCAGTGCGATGGCACCTCCAAAAACTTTCACAAGTCTACCAGCTTTATCAAGAGCTGTAATGTCTCTTCTTGCTGTCGATTCTGAAATATTCAATAATTCTGTTAATTCATTTACAGTTATGCTGCGTTTTTTCTCTAAAACTTCTAATATCAACGCATAACGCTGTTCTGATAGCATATGATCCTCCGATTCTTTTCCGGCTTCATGAAAAGTCTACTTTCGGTATTCTTTGTACTCCTTCACATTTGTCTCTCGCACAATTTTACGGATAGGTAAAATGTTTCCAGGAGATACCGACAGTTCATCAACTCCCATAACCAGAAATTCCTTTGTAAGTTCGCGATCTGCACCAAGTTCTCCGCAAATTCCTACCCAAATACCGGCTTTATGTGCATTATTCACTACCATTGAGATCATCCGCAGTACTGCCGGATGATGGGGATCATAGAATTCATCAAGTGCTGTATTCTGCCTGTCTATCGCCAGTGTATACTGTGTCAGGTCATTCGTTCCAATACTAAAGAAATCCACTTCCTTTGCCAGTTGATCACTTATCATAACCGCTGCAGGAGTTTCAATCATAATTCCCTGCTCTGGCTCTCTATACTCAACACCTTGTTCTTCCAATTCAGCCTTCACCTGTGTGACAATATCCTTGATTCTTTGTATTTCTTTTACACTGGTTATCATAGGATACATGATTGCAATCTTCCCATACACACTGGCCCTGAAAAGTGCCCGAAGCTGTGTTTTGAATATTTCCGGACGTTTCAAACAAATTCGTATTGCTCGACATCCCATGGCTGGATTCTCTTCTTTTTCCATCTTAAAATAATCACATTGTTTATCTGCACCGATATCCAATGTCCGGATAATAACACGTTTTCCAGCCATAGTTTCTGCTACAGCCTTATATATTTGAAACTGCTCTTCTTCTGTCGGGTAATCCTCTCTCTCAAGATAAATAAATTCACTTCGAAATAGCCCAATTCCACCTGCATCATTCTGTAAAACTGTTGCCAGATCTTTTGTATTACCAATGTTAGCATATAACAGAATTTTTTGACCGTCAAGTGTGATATTCTCCTTACCCTTTAAGGTTTCAAGTAATTTCTTTTTCTCTAATTCGATCTTCTGAAACTCTTTCATTTTACCTAAAGTCACTTCATCCGGATCTACATAGATAATGCCGTTTGTGCCATCTACAATCCCAAGTTTTCCATTTACCGTATCATCTACCGGAAGCTTTGTTCCGACTAATGCCGGAATCCCCATCGTTCTGGCAAGTATTGCAGAATGTGAATTCAGCGAACCGTGCACGGTTACAAAAGACAACACTTTATCCTTATCAAGCTGTACTGTTTCGGACGGTGCCAGATCATCCGCAACGATAATTGAAGGTTCTTGAGATTCTACACCTTGAGATTCTTCACCTTGCAAAACAGTTAATAATCGTTCAGATATGTCTTTTACATCCGCCGCACGCTCTTTCATATAATCATCATCCATCGAAGAAAACATCCGGGCAAAATTATCTGCGGTCTGTGCTACTGCATATTCCGCATTGACTTTCTGCATTTGAATCATATTTTCTATGGATTCTGCATAATCATCATCTTCCAGCATCATCTGATGAATTTCAAAAATTGCCGCATTTGCCTCGCCGACTTCTCTCAATGCCTTGTCATATAATTCCTGAAGCTGCTGAATTGCAGTTGCTGTCGCTTCATGATAACGTTCTACTTCTTTTTCGACATTCTCTATTTTTAACCGCTTTACCTGTTGCTCTGCTTTACTATAAACACTAATTTTTCCTATGGCAATTCCGCCGAATACACTTTTTCCTTTATATATCTGCATCGTCCATATCTCCTCAATGCTATGGTTTACAGGTTCTCTTTCATAAATTTGCTAATTGATTCGTATGCAGCCTCTTCATCTGCGCCTTCAAACGTAATAGTTACTTCATTGTCTTTCTTAACCCCAAGTCCCATAATTCCAAATATTTTCTTACAATCACCGGTTTTTCCTTCTTTTGTAAGCTTAATACTACATTCAAACGCCTTTGCCGCCTTAACTAATTCTCCTGCCGGACGAGCATGGATTCCTTCTGCATCGGTGATCACATATTTAAATTCTTTCATATCTTTTCTCTCCTTTTCCCTGTGGTAGTGTCAAAAACTACCTGTTTTTTTGTTCCAAAATTCAATAAAAACCTTGATTTTATGGGAGAATGCAAATAAAAAGAGCATTGACCTCCCTTTTTCTGGTATAATG
>NZ_JBQHSE010000037.1:0-20353 GCF_052066395.1 Bariatricus sp. HCP28S3_A4
TTCCTTTGCAACTGGCATAAAAATACTCCTTTTCGATAAAAATTGTCATATCTGAATTCTTACCAAAAAGGAGCCATTTTTTTCAAAAACACAAAATATTTTACACTACCTTTTTCTGTTTTGATGATTGTAGTTAAATCAATTATTGGAAATAGTGATAAGCTGTTTTTCCTGGTAATAGCGATATTCCAAATCTTTTGTGTTGTATATTTTTTTAGACAATATTCTACCAATTTTTTGTTATGTATGTTCATGTTTGTGGCCTCTACAGATTATTTGTCCTGGATGTTTAATGGAATGCGTCAGTTTATTGCTGTATGCATAACTTTGTTATGTTTTGGACTTGTGTTAAAGAAAAAATATATCCCCGCAATATGTTTGATTTTGTTAGCTGCTACCATTCATGGGTCTGCGCTTTTGGTGTTGCCGATTTTATTTGTGGTTCAAGGAAAAGCATGGAACAAACGAACACTTCTGATGATGGCAGGTGTTTGTGTAGCAATTTTGTTTGTGGATCAGTTTACTACAATTCTTGATACCATGCTGGCAGAAACGCAATACAATGATTTAATAACAAATGAAATATGGATAAACGATGATGGGACGAATATTTTTCGGGTGCTGTTTTATTCGATTCCTGCGGTTCTCTCAATGGTTGGGAAAAGGTACGTTGATAAAGAAAATTCTCCTCTAATAAATATGTGTGTCAATTGCAGCATTTGCACCGCTGTAATTTATTTGCTTAGTTCTTTTTCATCGGGTATATATGTTGGCAGACTGCCTATATATACGACGTTGGTTAGTGTGTATATCCGGTTTCTATTTGACTATAGGTTTGATATTTGTATTGCTGAATTGTAACAGTCAATTTATATCCCTTGCCCCAGACTGAAATGGGGCATACTCCAACTTTCCCTGGCCAGGGGAAACATGACCTTTACAGGCCCGGTTGCGAAGCCGCCGCCCTACTTTAACGGAAGTATCATTGTCATCTGCATTTCAACGCTCAGAAGTGGGCCTTGCTTCTTTGGATCTCCTGCGTATGTCGCTGCGTAAGCAATTTTCAACTCCTTTCCCGGTCACGGCGGCAGGTATCTTGGCTCAATGTCAGATGGTAGTTTTGGAGTACTGCTGTTCAGTTATCAAGGTGCAGTGAGAAGGCAGAATATCCCTTCAATTTATATCGTTTTGAAGAGGTGGAATCGTAAAATATAAGCTAAAAATATATAAAGGGATATACTATAACAATCGATGATAAATTATCAGGGGGATTGGATTTGCAAATGAATTTCTTGGATGGTTTTCAGAAAAAATGCATAACACATTGAAAAGTATAATTTAAAAGAAGATTTGGGGAATGGACTTTATAAAAAGTTTTCATACTTAAATTAGACTACGGGAGAATGAATTTTTTACATGGCATATCTTGTTGATTTTTGACAAGAATATGATAAAATAAGTATAGTCTTTTTTAGCGCAGGGAGATTAAGTAAGATATGTTAGAAAAGGTTAAAGAGCATTTTTTTGAAATAGTAAGTTGTCTTGTCGGTGCTATTGGTGCGATAGCAACTGTCATAGCAGGCTATGCCACCGTACCTAATGGATATTTGACGGTATTTATTTCTATTTTGGCGGTAGATATTATTGTCGTTTTCATTGGTGTATGGAATTTGGTGATTAAATATTCTTATGAAAGAGAAAAGTCAGATTTTGAAGATAAAATAAAGGCATTGGAAAATACTTTTACAGAAGAACGTTTGAAGTGTGAGGAAATTGAAAAAAAATATTCTCAAATGAAAAAAGATGAATGTGAAAGAGCAGAAATTGAAAAGAAAGAGGCACAGAAACGAGTATCAACTATTATTTCGAATCTAAAAAATGCTTCTAAGCTTAATAATGAGTTGTGCAATCGTATTCCAGCCATAGGTGAAAAGTCATATCGAGTATTGGAAACTCTTCAAGATAGCGGAATAGAAAATGACGAGGTTTTAAAAGGTGAAATAATTCATTCTTATCAAGATTTTTCGATTTCATTATTTGACCTTTATAAACGCTATTCAACTAATTTGTTGCTTCATGTTGTTAGTATGGTTGAAGCGTATTTGGAACTTCAAGGGCATCGATATCGTGTATCGGCAACTGTTAAACTTTTTGATCGTCCGTTTTGTCAAAAAGACAATGATCGAAGCAGTATAGTTGTTTACACAGCATTTAGGGATAAGCGGACTTATGACGAACATGAACGAGAAATTGGACAAGTACCATACTCGATTGATGGAAATGTGGACTTTTCTTTGTGCCTTCAAAAAGATCAGTTTATTATTAACAATGCACGAAAGGATAGTGAGAATTACCTCAATGAACATAAAGACTTTGATGCATACTATAATTGTGCTGTTGTAGTAGCTATCAGAATAAAGCAGGCAGATAATACATATAAATTTTTAGGGTATTTATGTTGTGATTGCATGAACAAAACACCGGGTGTTGAAGTGTTTGACAAAGAAGTTGCTCAAATTCTTTTTTCAATGGCTCAGTTATATGGAAATTTTTTAGAAACTTTAAATTCTAATTGGATTGATCGGGCTGCTGATGTCAAGGAATTGCCACAATCATTTCTTAATTTGGTGTATAATAATACGTTTGTGGGTACTAATGGTAGAAAAGCATAATAGAAAAGTTTGGAGGAGAACTTAAAATGGCAAAGGCGCAAACTCAAAATAAAGTTAAGCAAATAAATAAAGTTTCTGCATGCACTATAAGGGGAAAAAAGAAAAGAGAAAAAAATGTTTTTGTTGAGCTTAATACCATGATGCCCAATTCATATCCTGCTAGTAGGAGAGCTCAATTAAAGGATTTCGAAAAAAGGGTTATGTCTAGGTGATTAAAAAGAAAATATTTTTTCTTGAATAAATATTGAGAACTCCCACAGTTCAGAAATGTAAGTTCTGTTCAGTAGGAGTTTTTCAATGTCTATAAAGGTGTACAGGAAGGATAAAGGGGAGAAAATTAAAAGGATTTTAGGTACTGTGCCAAATGCTGTATGACTTCCTGACTTTCCGGAAATTTCGGATTGAAAACACCAAACGCGTAGGTCAGATGTTTGTTCGGCAGATAATTAATCCAGCTGATAGGAGATTTTATGTCAATGCAGTGCCTTGGCAAAATCGAGGGTATATTTGCGAAGGAAATCGTTGTGGCTGGTTAAGAGATAATTTAAACTAGTATGCCTCGCACTAATTAGTGTCTACTGATTAATAGTAAAATGCTTGAAAATACTGATTTTCTGCTCCTTATATAGTAAAATTATTGCAAGGGTTTCAATATTTTGAGTTTATTTTTCTTGCAGTTTTTTTGCTGAAAATCATATAGAAGGAGCTGAAATTCATGTACAAGGCAATTGATAAAACTCATTTTTCTTTTCTGGATTTCAATCAGCCACTGGGGCTTCATATGAATCCGAATAACCGCTGGATCAAGATGGCTGATGCCATCCCGTGGGATGTTTTTGAAAAGAAGTATTCCAGGCTTTTTAAAGGAAAGACTGGAAATGTTGCAAAGCCGCTGCGTACAGCACTTGGCGCCCTGATCATACAGACAAAGTTCCAGTATTCAGACAGGGAACTGGTTGAGCAGATCACAGAAAACCCGTATCTGCAGTACTTTATCGGGCTGCCGGGGTATCAGGAAACACCACCATTTGATGCAAGCACGTTGGTGCTGTTCCGTAAGAGAATTAACGCTCGAATGATAGCGGAAGCCAACGAATACATGTTGGATGCCCTGAATAAAAAGCAGGATGATGACGATCATCCGAAGCCTCCCTCGGGAGGAGGAACCTCATCATCAGATGCCTGTGTGGAAGAGAAACCTGAAAACGAAGGTACATTGATTCTGGATGCCACCTGTGCTCCTGCAAATATCAGATATCCGCAGGATGTTTCTTTACTGAACGAGGCAAGAGAAAAACTGGAAGCCATCATTTACAGATTCCATAAAGCATACGGTCTGCCGCTGCCACGTCGCTATCGCAGGAAAGCCAGGAAAGATTATCTGGCATTTGCCAAGTGTAAAAAACGCGCCGTAAAGAAGATCCGCAGAGCTTTGCGTCAGCAGCTGCAATACGTCAGACGTGATATGGGATATCTGGAAGACTTTATGTCAGAAGGATATGCGCCAACCCGCAAGGAAATCCCACTACTGCAGACCATCTTCCAGTTATATGAGCAACAGCAGTACATGTTTGAAAACAAAGTGCATTCTGTTGACAACCGGATTGTAAGCATAACCCAGCCATGGCTGAGGCCAATTGTTCGAGGAAAGCTGAATGCATCGGTTGAATTCGGGGCAAAGCTTGATGTCAGCCTTGATTCACAAGGTTATGCAAGGCTCGAAAAAATATCCTTCGAAGCCTATAATGAAAGCACTTGTCTGCAGGAAGCGGTGGAACGCTTCAAGACTCGAACCGGTCATTATCCGGAGAGAGTCCTTGCAGATCAGATATACAGGACCAGGGATAACAGAAGCTTCTGCAAATCAAAAGGCATCCGCCTTTCCGGTCCCAAGCTTGGGAGACCAAGCGCAGAAACAATCAAATCAGATAAAAAGACTGAATATCAGGATAATACAGATAGAATAGGAGTGGAACGCGAGTTTAGCCTCGCGAAACGTTGCTACGGTCTGGGCAAGCTCGTTACCAAACTGGAGGAGACCCAACTTACATCTATTGCATTATCTGTATTCGTTGCGAATCTATTTAAGATCCAGCGACGAATACTTTGCGCATTTTTTATCTGCTTGAAATTTTTACAGAGTATTTTGCTGAGTTGAGCCCGAAAATGGCTTAATCAGCAGACACTAATTAACGGCCCGTTTCACTTGCCTAAATTTCCATCTGATGCGTTGCCGTCAATCGCCGTAGCCAGCGCTACGACTCATTCCTCCGCCTTGCAGGCTGAAAATTTATCCTACATGAAACAGTTTGTTAATTAGTGTGAGTCATACTAGTTTCGGAAACGTGTAGCCAATGAAGAATATCGGGTTGAGCAGCGTGGGCAGGCAACATTGAATCAGGAAAATGAGATTCTGATTCAGAAGGAGCAGAAACCGAAGAGGACAAAATTTGAGACGGAAAAAGAGAAAATCCATCAGGAATAGCATGGTATTCAGGTAAAGAAAAGCAGAGGTAGATGGAGTTATCTGCCTCTGGGCCGGACGAAACCAATTATCGGAAGAAAATAGAGAGATATTTTTGAAAAAGAAGCAATCCTCGAAGCCGTTCAACGGGAAAGGACAGTACCGGAAACAGTAGCTTACCTTTTGGGTGTGCAAAAAGAAAATGCTCTAATTTCTGTTCATGGTGGACGAAAGTTAGAGGTAAAAACAAAAGATGATTTAACAATTGAAAATCGGACAGAGAGAAGTGATCTGAGCGGGCACTGAACCTTGGACAAGAATATGATCTTTTTTGATTATCTATAGTTCCGCATAAATTTTCCACTTACAACCATTGAAGTGTAAGTAGAAAATTTATGCGGAACTATAGATAATAGATGGAATTCGGAAGGTTGTGCAAAGAATGATTACTGTGTAGAATGGGCAAGCTCTAGGAACTAATCATATAATCAGGGATGTACAGAAGATTGAAACGGTAGTCATTTTTATGAGAAGAGGAAAGGTAAATTCGTGAAAATCTGTACTATTTTTCTGTGCTGGACTGTACAAAGTCTGATATTTACTTTATTGATTAGATATAAAAAAAATTAAGTTAGATGATATGTATTGTCCAGATAAAAAATAGTTCACAAAATTGAAAATTTTCTACTTTAAATTAGAGGAAAGCAATTGGAAAAAGGGGCGTTGCATGATATAATTAGAAACTGGAAATCTATAGTTTGGCGCTATTTTTGATAAGTGATATCGGGATTGCAATAGCGAAATTCTATGGGGTGAATAGAAAGAAGCGATAGGAAGTGTGATCACTTATGTCGTTACCAGATAAACTTTCTAAAAAAATTTAGCATTGTACTATATGCAGTGTGGTAAATGAAAGGGTTAAAGATATGACATTGACGAACTATTGGTGGTTGTTGATCTGGCTTGTTGTAATTGGAGGGGTTTTGGCAATTGTGGCGCCTAAAAGTACAGTGCAAGTGTTGGGAAAAACAGAGTATAGATGGAGCTGGCCAGCAGTAATTTTACTGGCATGTCCGTATGCCGTCTGGTGTATGAATAGATCAAATTTTGGTGACACAGAAGTTTATAGAACTACATTTTTAAATGCGCCAGCAGTTATTTCTCAAATACCTATGTATTTGGCAGAGCATACAAAAGACAAGGGCTTTTCTGTTTTGATGATTTTAATAAAATCAGTTGTGGGGAATAGTGACAAACTATTTTTTTTGATAATTGCAGTATTCCAAATTTTTTGTGTTGTGTATTTTTTTAGAAAATTTTCTACAAGTTTTCTGCTGTGCATGTTCATGTTTGTGGCTTCTACTGATTATTTGTCTTGGATGTTTAATGGGATGCGCCAGTTCATTGCTGTATGTATTACCTTGTTATGTTTTGGATTGGCTCTAAAGAAGAAATACATTTTCGCAGTTTGTTTGATTTTAATAGCTGCTACAATTCACGGTTCTGCACTTTTAATGTTACCAATTTTATTTGTGGTTCAAGGAAAGGCGTGGAATAAACGGACTATTTTAATGATGGCTGGTGTAGGTGTAGCAATTTTGTTTATGAATCAGTTTACTACAATCCTTGATACTATGTTGGCAGAAACGCAATATAGTGATTTAATGACAAACGAAATTTGGACAAACGACAATGGAACTAATATTTTTCGAATGTTGTTTTACTCAATTCCTGCGATTCTTTCTTTAATTGGGAAACGCTTTGTTGATGAAGAGAATTCTGCTGTCATAAATATGTGTGTCAATTGTAGTATTTGTACTGCATTGATGTATTTGTTGAGCGTTTTTTCTTCGGGGATTTATATCGGCAGACTTCCAATATATACGACACTTCAAGGGTATGTCGCAGTACCATGGCTTATTGATCATATGTTTACCAAAGAATCTGCACGATTAGTAAAAATGGTATTAATTTGTGGTTTTTTAGCGTTCTTTTACTATCAGATGCATTTAACATGGGGAATTATATAAGTGAGGAAAGTCAATGATTAGAGTTTTGCAAATAGTAACATATATGGGACGCGGTGGATTGGAAACAATGTTGATGAATTATTACCGTCATATTGATCGTAATAGAGTCCAATTTGATTTTTTGGTTCATCGTGATTTTGAAGCAGATTATGACTCGGAGATTCTGGGTTTGGGGGGAAGGATTTATCATATTTCAAGGCTTGTTCCGTGGAGTAGATCGTATCGCAAAGAATTAAAATATTTTTTTCATGAACATCCAGAATATCGAATCGTACACGTCCATCAGGATTGCTTGAGTTCTGTTGCACTGCAGTGCGCAAAAGAATGTGGAGTGCCGATTCGAATTGCTCATAGCCATTCCAGCAGTGCAGTAAAAAATTTAAAATATCCTATTAAACTTCATTATATGAAACGGATTCCAAAGTATGCTACGCATATGTTTGCTTGTGGAAAACAAGCTGGTGATTGGATGTTTTCTGGTGATAAATATCAAATTATTAGAAATGCGATTGATACCGAAAAATATCAATATGTTTCTGATGTAGAAAAACAGATTCGCAGTGAATTTGGATTGGATGAGAACGTTATTATTGGACATGTGGGAAATTTCACTCCAGCGAAAAATCACATGTTTTTATTAGAAGTATTTCAGGAAGTATTAAAAAGAAAGCCGGAAGCTAGACTTCTTCTTGTTGGTGGAGGAGAAGGCATGAATTTGGTAAAAGAAAAAGCAAAAAATATGAGAATACATGATAAAGTTATTTTTACTGGTATCCGTTCAGATGTCAATCGAATGATGCAGGCAATGAATGTGTTTGTGTTCCCTTCTTTGTATGAAGGACTTCCTGTTACAATGATAGAGGCACAGGCTTCAGGATTACATTGTATTATTTCTGATCATGTATCGGATGAATGTATTGTAACAAACAACTTGGTGTCAAATATATCGTTAGTAGAATCTCCTGCACAGTGGGCAGAGTGTATTTTACAGCAGAGTTACCGAGGACATGAAAATCACATCGAGGAAATCAAAGAAGCAGGTTATGATATTTCAACAGAGGCCAAAAAATTGGAAAGATTTTATTTGGAATATGAAGAAAGGTAAATATTATGGCATTACTTACAATTTTTACACCAGCTTATAATCGTGCACATACCTTGCCGCGTACTTATGAGAGTTTGCGTCAGCAAGATTGTAAGGATTTTATCTGGTTGATTGTAGATGATGGATCAACAGATGAAACAGCAGAATTGGTTAATAGCTGGAAAAAAGAAGATAATGGGTTTGAAATTCAATATATTTATAAAGAAAATGGAGGAATGCACACCGCACACAATATTGCTTACGAGAATATTCATACTGAATTAAATGTTTGTATTGATTCTGATGATAAAATGGCACTTGGGGCGGTTAGTAAGATTAAAAGAACTTGGAATCAAGTTAGAGAGAAAGGTTATGCTGGACTAATTGCACTGGATGCAGATTTTTCTGGGAATCTTATAGGAAAGGGATTTCCAGATGGAATGCAGGATACTACTTTAGGCGGATATTATGCTGCTGGCGGTTCAGGAGATAAGAAATTGATTTACCGTACAGACGTGATTAATAGCGTATCTCCTTATCCGGTTTTTTCGGGAGAAAAATATGTGGGATTGGTTTATAAGTATACATTGGTAGATCAGAAGTATAGACTGTTCGTTTTAAATGATATTATATGTGAAGTAGAGTATCAAGCAGATGGATCAACAGGAACAATGTGGAAACAGTATTTACAAAATCCTCGTGGTTTTGCTTTTTTGCGTAAAGTTGCAATGCAGTATCCGATAAGCAAGAAAAGACTGATTAAAGATTGTATTCACTATTGCTCAAGCAGTCAGATTGCGAAAAATAAAAATTATATTCGAGAATCACCGCGAAAATTACTTACAGTTTTGTGTACACCGATGGGGTGGATATTAACAATATGGATCAAGAGAAAAGTTAGTCAAAGTTATTGAATGAAAAAAAGAGCGGGTTTTGAAAAAACAATTTGAATTTTTTGTTGTGATTCATATCAGATAGACTGGATGTAAAAATACAAAGATGTTGGGAAATTAGAATAAATAAAGGAATAAAAGTGGGTTGTATGAAAAAAAAAGTATTGGTCGTATCTCATTTTATGGAATTAGGTGGAGCTGAACGGGCTCTTTTAGGACTTTTAAGTGGATTTGATTATGATGAATATGATGTGTCATTGTTTCTATTTCGCCATGAAGGAGATTTACTTCCGCTAATTCCTAAGGAAGTTAATTTGTTGCCAGTGATTTCTCAATATGCGACTTTAGCCAGTCCAATTTCAAATGTAATTCATGATGGGCATTTCCTTCTTGCTGGATCAAGGGTGGTAGGAAAATATCTTGCCAAGATATATAATGCTATTCATTGTTATGATGAGAACAGTCAAGTTGAAATAGAGTATAGTCATAAATTTACCAAATGGTTGATGCCGGACATTACACCAGAGATAACATATGATTTAGCAATAAGTTTCTTAACCCCACATTATTTCGTCATTGAAAAAGTAAATGCAAAAGAAAAAGTGGCATGGATACATACAGATTATTCTTTTATTAAAGTTGATGTCAAGTCTGAAATAAGAATGTGGCAAAAATATAATCATATTATTGCAATTTCAGAGGCTTGCGCAGAATCTTTTATTAAATGTTTCCCTTTGCTGCAACAAAAAGTTGTAAAAATAGAGAATCTTCTAGCGGTAAATTTCCTCCGAGAGCAATCAAAGATCCCTGTGGCTGAAAGATTGAAAAAAAACGACGAAATTATTTTATTATCTATAGGAAGGTTTTGTACTGCTAAGAATTTTGATAATATTCCGGACATTTGTCGACAGATATTGGAAAAAGGTGTTAATGTTCTATGGTATATTATAGGATTTGGTGCTGATGAGGAATTGATTCGTCATCGAATTGTTGAAAATGGAATGCAAAATAAGGTGATTATTCTTGGAAAAAAAGAAAATCCATATTCCTATATTGAACAATGCGATTGGTATATCCAGCCATCACGGTTTGAAGGAAAAGCTGTTACTGTTCGTGAGGCCCAAGCTTTGCATAAGCCAGTTATCATAACTGATTATCCAACGGCTAAAAGTCAGCTTGATAATGGCTATGATGGCGTAATTGTACCGCAAGATAACGATAAATGTGCAGAAGCAATTGCAAATCTTATAATAAACAAAGAAATGAGAGAGCATCTTATAAACAATACATACAGAGAAGATTATTCGAATAAAGAAGAAATTAAAAAACTGTATGCTTTAATAGGAGAAAAGTAATGATACCTAAGATCATACATTATTGTTGGTTTGGTGGCGAGAAACCGAAAAAAGTAATTGAATGTATTGAAAGCTGGAAGAAATGTTTATCAGATTATGAAATCATGGAATGGAACCAAAATAATTTCAACGTCTATGAGAAAAACTATACAGCGGATGCGTATCAAGCTCATAAATATGCTTTTGTAAGTGATGTAGCAAGGGTAAAAGCTCTGTATGACTACGGTGGAATATATCTTGATACGGATGTGATGGTATACAAGAATTTTAATAATATTTTAAATCATAGATGTGTTTTTGGATTTGAGGAAGAGCATTATATTGCAACGAGTTTTATGGCTTGTGAACCACAACATCCATTAATGCAGCAGTTCCTTTCAATATATGATGATCTTTCGTTTTATGACGAAAATGGAAATATAATTCCTGGTACTAATGTAGGAAAACTAACTAAAATTCTTACTGATATGGGGTTGGTGCGTAATAATCAATATCAAGAGTTGATGGACGGTATAGCTATCTATCCGCAAGAATATTTTTCGCCGTATGATTATGCTAATTGCATCCATCACAATACTGAAAACACGATATGTGAACACTTATTTTATGTTTCTTGGATGCCACGAACAACAAGAGTAAAAAAGGGGATTAAATACATTATGGGTCCTCTTTTAGGAAAAGCAAGAATGGATAAGTTGAGGAAATTAAAATGCCGATAATTAGTTTAGTTGTACCAGTATTCAAAGTGGAAAAATACTTGGAACGTTGTGTTGATAGTTTGATACATCAATCTCTGAATGATATAGAAATTATTTTAGTTGATGATGGAAGCCCTGACCAGTGTGGATTGATTTGTGATCTACTAAAAGGGAAAGATTCACGAATACGTGTTATACATAAAAGTAATGGTGGTTTAAGTAGTGCCCGTAATGCTGGAATGAAAATTGCATGCGGAAAATACATCGGATTCGTGGATTCAGATGATGATGTTGAACTGGATATGTTTGAAATCATGGTCAATGCTGCTGAAAAGTATGAAGCTGATTTTGTAATGTCTGACTATATTAGAATAATGCAAGATGGAAGTAGATCTTTAATGTCAACACAATTAAGAGATGGATTATACAATAAAGAAGATATTATAAATAATATATATCCTGCTCTTATCATGAGTGAAAATATTGATTATGGACCAATCTTGTCAGTTTGGCATTGCATTTATAATAGATTTTTTTTGAGTGCGAACAATATTGAGTTTGCTGAAGATGTAAAATGGTCAGAAGATAACTTATTTAGTGCTATGGTTGGTTATTGTGCAAATAGCTTTGTGTATTTGAAAAATAAAGGATTATATCATTATTACCAGAATCCTGGAACTATCACAACAAGTTATCGTATGGGAGCATGGGATGTTTATAAACGAATGAATGAATATATGGAGAATTATTTTGCTTCAAAAGCGGATTATGATTTTAATAGACAATTGAAGCTTCATTTAATATATTATGCTTGTAATACTGTTGGTATGGAATGTAGGAATGCTCAAAATAATAGTGATGCAAAAGAAAGAATAAAGGAAATATTATCTGATCCAAAACTAATAAAAGCATTTTATGATTTCGCATACCCTAATTGTATACCTTTAAAACTTAAAGTTCAGCTTTGGATTATGAAGCATCGATATGCTGGTATTCTTGCTGCAGTTATGAGAGGATAAAAAATGCCAAATGTTTCAATTATTATGCCGGTGTATAACAAGGCGAATTACTTAGCGAAAACGTTTAATGCATTGATTTCTCAATCATATCAAGATTGGGAAATGATAGTTGTAAATGATGGATCAACAGATGGGAGTACAGATATAATTGAAAAATATGTGGAGAGAGACTCTCGAATCTGTTGCGTAAAACAAAATAATAAAGGTGTATCAGCAGCAAGAAATGCAGGACTGAGTATAGCTTCAGGAGAATGGATTTGGTTTGTTGATGCAGATGATTTACCGAATCAGGAATTTTTACAAGATGTGTTTTCTGATGAACAAGATGATACGATAGATATTATAGTTGGAAATTATCAACGCTTAGAGATAAATGGAGAAATTCTCGATGTGTTTGTGGAGGAACAAGGACTTATTTTAGTTGAAAATTTTCCGGATTTATTTATGAAGTACCAGTATAAGACAGGATACTGGGGATACCTTTGGAATAAATTGATTAGACGAAAATTTTTACAAAAAAAACAGATCAACTTCCAGGAAGGATTGACACTAGCTGAAGATCTGAAGTTTATGGTTGAGCTATATCGGGAGAATACATATATATATATTGTTCCATACATGGCAATGAGATATACGGCTGATGCTATCAATGCATCTAAGGAAAAGAGAATTGATTATATGGCTCAGTTATCCATACAAATAGAAATAAAGGAATGGATTGTTGATAGTTGTAAAAAATTGGAGTATGTGAATTATTTTAAGTGGATAATAAGTAGGTATGCGGCTTACGTCGTTTATTATGCGAAAGAAAATAATGAAGATTATATTAGCCTTGCCAAAATGTTGGGAAGAACTGAACAAGTAAATTCACAGTTATCTTTAAAAAACATTGAGTCCATTATGAAGCCGATTGTATGGTGCCTTATTAGAAAAAAATATTCCATATTAAGAATGTATTTTTTGACGAGGAAGAATATCAGAAATATTTATCGAAAAATGCGCCATTGAACAATATATATTTAAAGAAAGGGTAATTATGGAGGAGCAGAAGATTATTAGTGTGATTGTACCCATATATAAAGTGGAAGAGTTTTTAAAGCGTTGTATTGACAGCCTTCTTGTTCAAACATTTACTAATTATGAGCTGATTTTAGTTGATGATGGTTCTCCTGATAATTGCCCGCAAATTTGTGATAAATACGCTGAATGTAATAATAAGATTCGCGTAATTCATAAAGAAAATGGAGGATTATCTGACGCTAGAAATGCTGGATTAGATATAGCAAAAGGTGAATTTGTCGCATTTGTTGATTCGGATGATGTTGTTGATTCACATTATTTAGAATATCTTTATCGTGCAGTAATAGAGAATGATTGTGATATAGCAGTTTGCGGGTATGAAGTATTTGAGGAATTTGTTCCAGCAAAAGAAGCTTCCTACAGTTCAGGAAATACTTATTCAGGGATTGATATGCTCTGGAGAATATATAGTAAAAATCATACTGAATATGTAGAAAGTACCGTGTCGTGGAATAAATTATATAGAAAGCGACTGTTTGATGAAATACGTTTTCCTAAAGGAAAAATTCATGAAGATGAAGCAACAACGTATAAAATTTATTGTAATGCACGAAAGGTAGGTGTGATACCATGCACATTATATTATTATTATCAAAACCAAACAGGCATTATGAAAAGAAAATTTAATACTTCTCGCTTGGATTATTTAGAAGCATTGTATGAAAGATATTTCTTTTTTAGTGAGAAAGGATTCCAAGATCTTGCTGCGTATACTGCAAAGATATTATATATTTTTACGGTAGATTATGCTGCCTTAGAAGAAAATCAAGTAGAAGATTACTCGAAATTTAGAAAACGGCTAATTGATTTGTATAGATGTTATAGAACTATTTTGTTAAAGCAAGATTTTACTGCAAAAGATAAAGTAAGGATTTTACTTTCATATATTAAATTTGATTTTTTGACAAAACATTTTTGATGTTTTGTTGGGAGAATATAACTATGGAAATTAGAGTAGGAGATTATTTTTCAAACTTTTTTGTTGAAGGATGGGATTTAGACATAAATCAAAAATTAGAGGTTGAATATGTGGATGCATACCAGTTTTTAAAATCTGATAGACTGGATTTAGTATGCAAACTGTTTTATATTGATTCTCGTGAGAAAATGAAAAATGAGAGTCTGGCACGTGAATTATATAAAGCACATCTTCGTGCATTTTCTTTTGGATCATTTACAGAACCAGGGTCAGAAGAAAAAAATACATTAGACAAATATTTTGATACTTTCGATGAATTGATTGATGACGCAAAAAATAATGGATTAAATGCAGAAAAATCGGTTGTACCGGTTGGGGATAAGAATAGCATTTTGGATGGGTCTCATCGTACAGCTATTGCGATTTATTATGGAATACCGCTTCCTATAGTGAGGGTTGCGGGCGTTCATAAAATATATGATTATGAATTTTTTCAAAGTCGAGATTTGGAAGAAGTTTTTTTAGACTTAATGGCATTTTTGTATATTTATTTTTCAAAGAATAGTTATGTGGCCTGTTTATGGCCGAGAGCTGATATACGAAGCAAACGAGTAAAAACGGAAGAATTAATAAAGGGAACGTGTGATATTGTATATCGAAAACAAATCAGATTAAATTATCATGGTTTGGAACAGTTAATGATCCATATTTATGGCAGTCAAGAATGGGCTGGAAATATTGAAAATAAGTTTAAGGGGATACCATTTAAGGCAAAGGCATGCTATCGTAATTGCGCTTTTACAACTGTATATGTTTTATCTGGTTGCGAGTTGAATGATATGGTTGATTTAAAAGCGGAGATTAGAGAAATTTTTCAAATGGAAAATCATTCAATACATATAACTGATACAAAAGAAGAGGCACTTGACGCAGGAAAAGAGCTGCTTTTTCAGAAAAGTACAGAGCTTTTGAACTATGGAGATATAATAAAAAATCCTGTTTTTGCAAAAAGCATAGTAGAACATTGTGCTTCTGATGAATTTTCTGAATGTTTAACTCCTACAGCTACCAAGATTTTTTACGGATTGCATGAATATGTAGTCCAAGAAAATTATTGGGATTCTCAAGTTGCTTTAAGTTCAGATATAAATTATGGGTATGTTTTCGGTAACCTTTTTAGACCATTTATGACAAATGAGTTGAAATGTTGGGAGAAAGCAAAACTATTGTTGAATAGGATTAGGTATGGTGTGATTGAAGATTGGATTACAAATCTAAATCTGAAAGCGAAAATTCGACATTTAGGCGGTTTATTGCTAAGAAAATTCAAGATTATAGAGTGAGGATTATATGAAAAACTGGGATCACATGGAAGATGCATTTGGGCAAATAAATAATGAATGCAATTATTTAATTTTGAGAAATTTTGAAGGGTTCTTTGGGGATATTCTGATTGAAGGACATAATGATATTGATGTATTGTGTGCAAGCAAAAGAGATCGAAAAAGAATGGTTCGAATATTGGATGCAAAGCCACGAATTGGAATAGATAATGGTATACACTATAAATTTATGTATAAAGGAAAAGAAATAGCTTTAGATGTGCGTACTGTTGGAGATGGATATTATGATCGTTCATGGCAAAGTAATATGTTGAAGAATCGGTGCTTTAATCCAGTAGGTTTTTACACGATGAATCTTGATGATTATTTTTATTCGTTGATATATCACGCAATTTATCAAAAAAAAATTCTTTCACAAGAATATCTTATTCGGTTAAGAAAAATGAATCCTTTGTTTCATGATTCCGACCAGATTGATTTTGAAAAAGCATTATTACAATTTATGGTGCAAAATCATTATAAGTATACCATTACTTATGATAAATATGTGAATTTATATTTTAATCAACCTTTAGTTGGATTATATATTCAATATCCGACTGAGATAAAACTCCGACATAGAGTAGAAAGAATACTAGAATATGTCTTTGGTAAAATGAATGGAGCAAAGGTTCGATTAAAGAAACTTATAAAATATATTGGGGATATAAAATGAGGATTTTATTAAGCATTAAAAATCGAACTTATGAATTTTTATATAATTTACTGTTATTACCTAAAAACTTATATTTCAATTTTCGTGTTTTGCCTGTGAAACAGGCTATTAAACTTCCGTTTTTTATAAATTATGGAGTTAAAATACAAGAAGTCCATAAAGGTGTAGTTGAAATAAAAAGTGACCATGTATCAAAGTATATGATTTCAATAGGACGAGGGGGGTCCGAAGGAATACCAGTGATAAGCAAAGGGGTTATTGCGTTTCGCCCGGGAACGAAGATTATATTTGGAGGGAGTGCTCAGTTTCATGCAGGTACACGTATATGCCTTGATGATAATGCTACAGTAGTATTTGGAGATGGATTTTCGGCAAATCGTAACTTCATACTGTATTATAATGACCAAATCAGTTTTGGACAAAACTGTATGCTGGGTTGGAATATTCAAATTATTGATGGAAACGCCCATAAAGTTATAGAGAACGAGAAAGAAAAGAATTCTAAATGTACAATAAAGGTTGGAAATCATGTGTGGATTGGAGCTGAAGTTAAGATTTGTAGAAGTGTATCAATAGGAAATGATTCAATTGTCGCATATGGCAGCGTTATAACAGGCGGAAAATTTCCAGATCATGCAATGATTGGTGGCTATCCCGCGAAAATTATCAAAGAAGGAGTGAATTGGCGCAAATAGGCCACTTCTAATAATAAAATGCAGATAAATAAAACACAGAATGCTGCCAGAAATATGTTTTTTGGTACAGTTCAAAAAATTGTAAATATTATTATGCCGTTTATTACCAGGACAGCAATGATCTATACGCTGGGTGCTAATTATCTGGGGCTAAATAGCTTGTTTACTTCCATTCTTCAGGTACTTAATCTTGCAGAATTGGGTGTTGGAAGTGCTATGATCTTCAGTATGTATAAACCAATTGCTGAGGACGATAGGGATACTATTTGTGCTCTTATGAGGCTATACAAAATATATTACCGTGTTATAGGATTGGTTATTTTGGCGGCGGGTATTGCGATTACGCCATTTGTTCCAATGCTAATTAAAAAAGATATTCCGAATGGTATTAATATTTATGTCCTTTATTTAATGAACTTGGGCAGCACGGTTCTTTCCTATTGGCTTTTTGCGTATAAAAACTGTCTTCTATATGCGCATCAACGGAATGACGTTATTGATCGCACATCGACAATTGTAATATGCGTTCAACAAGTTTTACAATTGCTTATCCTTTTCGTTTTTAAAAATTATTATTTTTATTTGATAATAGTATTAGGTGCACAAGTTGCTAAAAATTTAATTAATGCGTTTATAGTGAGCAAAATGTATCCAGAGTATATTCCAAGAGGAACTTTGGAAAAAGAAAAGGTTAGAGTAATAAATCAGCGCGTAAAAGATTTATTTACATCGAAAATTGGAAGTGTAGTAATAAATTCCGCAGATTCTATAGTGATTTCTGCTTTTATGGGACTGACAGCTTTAGCGATGTACCAAAATTATTACTATATTATGAATTCAGTTTCCACATTTGTTTTCGTGATTTTTAGTGCATGTACAGCAGGAATTGGAAATAGTTTAATCACAAATAGTCTTCAAAAAAATTATAGAGATTTCAAAGATTTAACTTTTATTATAGCATGGATTTCGGGTTTTTGTGTTTGTTGTTTTTATTCTCTATATCAACCTTTTATGAAAATATGGGTTGGAGAAGATATGATGTATGGAATGGATGTCGTTGTATTGTTTTGTATTTATTTTTATTTATATATTTTAAGTGGAGTGTTTTCTACATACAAAGACGCAGCTGGAATATGGCATGAAGATAGATTCCGTGCGATAATTGGAGCAGCGGTAAATTTAGTGATAAATATTGCTTTTGTTCGAAAATTTGGAATCTATGCGATTTTAATGTCTACAATACTTAGCTATATTGTAGTCAATATTCCGTGGCTGATTTATAATTTATTTCATGTTTTGTTTAAACTTAGTCCTCAAAAATATGTGTTCAGAACGGTGGTTTATGTTGGAGTTACAGTTATTATATGCATGATTAATGGATTTTTATGTGAATGTATTCCTATTGGAGGGATTGTTGGATTATTACTTCGAGGTTTAATTTGTCTCATAATACCTAACTTGTTATTTTTTGTGGTATTTCATCGTACAACGGAATTTAAAGATTGCATGGTACTTGTAAAACGGATGATAAAGAAACATTAAGAGGTGAGAATAAGTAATGGAACAAGAAGATTTGGTAACGATTATTGTACCTGTGTATAATACAGCGAAATTTTTAAATCAATGTTTGCATTCTATATTGCGGCAAACTTATAAAAATATAGAACTTATTGTTATTGATGATGGATCAACAGATGAATCAGTAGATATTTGTGAGGAAATACAAAGGAATGATCAACGCATTTCTGTTATTCACCAAAGGAATAGTGGAGTTTCAGTAGCTCGAAACAATGGTGTGGATGTTGCAAAAGGCGAGTGGATAATTTTTGTAGATTCTGATGACTTCATTGATTTGGAAATGGTAGAAAAACTGTATAATGCAGTGAAAAAATATGATGCGGATTACGCAGTTTGTGGTTATGCGTGTGTTTCTGAAGAACAAAAATTGATAAAAGAATATGTCTCAGAAAAAGAAATGGTTATTTCTCCAAGCGAAGCATTGAAGATGCATTATTTAGGAAAGTATACAGTGAATTATGTGACACAGTGGGGAAAAATCATGAGGCGTAATATTTGGGAGAATTTACGATTTACGCAAAATATATTTTATGAAGACTTAGAGATTATGCCGAAATTGCTATTAAAGTGTAATAAGATCGTTGTTCTGAATTATATAGGATATAGATATGTACAGCGCGAGGGTTCTATTATGCACAACGAGAAGATAAAAGATAAATGTTACGAAGATGCAATAAAAATTTTTTTACAACATATTTTGTTTTATAAGGAGCATGGTCTTGACGAGATAAAAGAGGCTAATATCCGACTTTTGCTAGATAAGATTTTGACTTCTGATCTTCATGGAACAATTCCTATAGCCCAGACTGATTACTCGAGAAGAGTATACCAAGAATGCTATCAGATGATGGATAAGGAAAAAATACCATTAATACAAAAAACTAAATACTGGATATATAAAACATTTGGAGTAAAGGGGTATCGGTTGCTTTCGATGATAAAAAAGTGAAAGATGACTTAAAATGTAATCTATTGAGTTCTTTTCAACAGCGAAAAATGTTGTTGCTTAGTGGAATTGTTGTGTTGTTAATTGTAGGCTTAGTGATAAAAAATAATTTGTATGAATCTGAATATTCATTGAGCAGTATTTCATATGAAGTAAAGGCCGATAAAATCCAGAAATCAATTAGATTGGTTCAAATTACAGACTTACACAACAGCATATTTGGAGATAATAATCAGAATCTGCTTGATTTGGTGGCAGAGCAAGCACCGGATTTAATCTTAATAACCGGTGATTTGCTGAATTCCGATGAATCTGAGACAGATATCGCAACAAACCTGATTTCTGGTCTTGGCAGTATTGCGCCTGTATATGTTTCTTTGGGGAATCATGAGGTAGAATATCAACAGAATTATGGAATAGATATTACCCAACTTTATGAAGACACCGGGGCTGTGGTATTGGACAGACAGTATCAGGATCTTGAAGTGAATGGTCAAAAAGTTCGTCTTGGTGGTATCTATGGTTACTGTTTACCGGAAAAGTATTTGGAAACCAATGAAGCTAATCCAGAGGAATGTGCTTTCCTGTCGGATTTTCAAAATACGGATTTGTACACGATTCTGATGTGTCATATGCCCGTCTGTTGGCTGATTAATGATGGACTGGATGAATGGGATGTAGATTGTGTTCTTGCCGGACATGTGCATGGTGGACAGGTTATACTGCCGTTGATCGGCGGTGTGTATGCACTGAAACAGCTGCGGAAAGCCTGTACTGGGTAGGCATATATTTTGATCATTGCATCAATCAATGCTCTTGTGCTTGGCCCAATCTTTGATGCTTTCTGCTGGAAGTATGGAAC
>NZ_JBQHSE010000038.1:0-19730 GCF_052066395.1 Bariatricus sp. HCP28S3_A4
GTGCTTTGTAGTGTAGCTTCTTGCAAACTATTTTACAGCACAACGTAGAGAGTTGGAACACTTTCATTACTATTTGTGCCGCCAGCCAAAGGCGGCGGAATGGAGATTAGTATGGAAAATGTATATTATGATATAAATGGGTGTATTTTAAATTAAACACAATAAAAAGCGCCACTCAATCGTCTATAATGATGATTTTGTGGTACTTTTTATAGAGCTAATGAAAATAACTAATCATTCCGGCGACCAAAGGGCGATGGCCGTGTCATAAGCAACGCCCCCACTTAATTGCTTATCCTGCAGTAAAAGACGGACACAGCAGAGAATTCAACTGAAATTTGGCAAATGTGAATGTGTTGTTATATACTATGACGAAATTACAGGATACCAATGTGCTCAACCGCGGCAGAGATTCTGGCATCAACCTTATTTTTGTGTTAGCCGGAAGAACTGGAGTTGTGACAGGTGGAAGACAGGAGGTCATGGAAATGGCAGAATGGAAGAGAAATACAATAGTTAAGGCAAAAGGCCGCATTCCAAAACCGGATCAGAGGATCCTGCGTTCTGTATGTGCAGTATGCCTGCATTCTGGGGAATGATTGTTATTTTGATCGAGGTATATGCGTTGGGTGGAAAGCTTCAGGGGAATATTTTAAGCTATCTGATCATTGCATTGTTTACCGGAGTGGTGTTGTACTCGACTGTTTTACTGGATATCACGAATACATCCTATTTTTCCTGTGTCGTTTTCCTGAGTATTACGGTCATGCATATCACAGACGAAAGCCCGATGCGGTTTGTTTTTAACAGAGTATTGGATACACTAATTGGAGTTGTACTGGCACTGATCGTTAACTCCATACATTTACCAAGGACAAAGAATACGGATATTTTGTTTGTTTCGGGAATTGATGATACGCTTCTTACCGATAAGGAACAGCTGACGCCATACAGTAAGGTGGAACTGAACCGAATGATCGAGCAGGGAGCTAAATTTACCGTATCCACGCTTCGCACGCCGGCGACGGTCAGGGAAACGCTGCAGGGAATCAATTTGAAGCTGCCGATCATTGCGATGGACGGAGCGGTGCTGTATGATATGAATGATAATTCTTTCCTTATGAGTTATGAGATGTCTTATTTGCAGGCGAGAAAGGTTATAGAATTTCTGGAAAATGAGCATATCAGTTATTTTGCAAATGTAGTGATCGATGATGTGCTGGTGATTTACTATAATGAGCTTGGAAACAGGGCAGAACAGGAAATCTATAAACAGATGCGTAAATCACCATACCGGAACTATATGAAACGGCCGCTTCCTGAAAATGAGAATGTAGTATATTTTATGATGATTGAAAAAAAGGAGAGAATTGAGAAATTATATGAAAAAATAAGCACTCAGGAATGGGCGGATGAGTGTAAAATACTGATGTACGATTCAACGGATTATCCAGGGTATGCCTATATTAAGATCTATCATAAAGATGCGACAAGAGAGAATATGCTCCGCAATCTTCTGGCGCTTCTGGATATGGAAAAGACGGTGACATTTGGCAGCATCGAAGGAACCTGTGATGTGTGTGTCGCAGATTCCAACAGGAATCTTATGGTGAAGAAGATGAAACAGTATTTTGAGCCTGTAAAAAGAAAAATGTGAATGCCCCGTAAGGATAGTCGATTGTCATCAGCGAAAACAGGCAATTGCAGAATAAAAAAATAAAAAAATTTCAAAAATCACTTGCATATTAGTACAAGATATGATAATATAATTTTCGGTCACTGCGAAACACAAGCTGGCCGAAAACAGTATGGCTCCGTGGTCAAGCGGTTAAGACATCGCCCTTTCACGGCGGTAACACGGGTTCGATTCCCGTCGGAGTCATTACATTAGCCAAGCATTCAGGGAAAGGTAAATGGCCTTTCGCTTGGTCAGAATGTAAGCCCGGTGTTATCTAAGCGGTGGGTAAATGAGCGTGGACCTTTAGCTCAGCTGGTTAGAGCAATCGGCTCATAACCGATCGGTCCCGGGTTCGAGTCCCTGAAGGTCCACTTTTTAAAAATTTCATATGGCCCGATGGCTCAGTTGGTTAGAGCGCCGCCCTGTCACGGCGGAGGTCGTGGGTTCGAGTCCCATTCGGGTCGCTGACATTTTCAGTGAATGTCTTTTAATTATATATGGGATCATAGCTCAGCTGGGAGAGCATCTGCCTTACAAGCAGAGGGTCATAGGTTCGAGCCCTATTGGTCCCATTTATAGCATTTATATGTTATATGCCGCAGTGGCGGAACTGGCAGACGCCCGGGACTTAAAATCCCGTGGGTAGTGATACCCGTACCGGTTCGATTCCGGTCTGCGGCATGAAAAAAACCTCGTAAATACGGGGTTTTTTCTATTTCGTGTTGCATGGCGTGTTGCATAGTTCCGAAAAATGGTCCAGTGAACCATTTCTGAGTTTTAATATTTCTTGCGGGCATTCAGAATAAAGATTATCTAACAGTAGAGCTTATAGATAGGTTGGAAAAATTGATTATGCAATGATATAATCACTTACGGTTCAATACATTTATTACCAAATTGACATAATATCAAGGAGAACATGATGAAACGCAAAGCCTTCAAAACAGCCCTTCCCTATACAGTCCCAATTTTCGCCGGTTCGACAGAATTTGTAGCGGTGAATCTGCTGCTTGGCGCTTTTAATCCGATTCAGGCATTTTTTACCATTTATACTATTTCCGGCTGACAAACCGGCTCCAAAGTATATCAAGTATCTTGGAAATGTATTATCGGCAGCAGTCTTTGGACTGTTAGTTGTGTATTGCCTGAAAAGTGTAAAAATGTCCGACTAATTTTATATAGTCTTGACGAATTTGTGTTAGTGTGATATAACTTAATTGAAAAAAATTATCATTCATTTTATATAGAAAGTGGGGGTGTTTTTAATGACACTAAAGAATCTGAAGATCGGTGAGAGTGCTGTCATTACGAAAGTGGGCGGAGAAGGCGCACTGAGACAGCACTTTCTGGACATGGGTGTGATTCCCGGAGCGGAAGTGACTGTCGTGAAGTTTGCGCCCATGGGCGATCCGATGGAACTACAGATTCATGGGTATGAGCTGACTCTTCGCCTGGCGGATGCAGACCAGATCGATATTCAGCCGATCAAGGAGCGGACGAACCAGCACAGCCGGATTGAGAAGATATATCCTTCCGAGCATCCGGGACTTGGAGAAGACGGAAAATATCATGCCAAAGGGGATGGAGATCCGCTTCCTGAGGATACCTTACTTACATATGCACTTGTGGGAAACCAGAACTGTGGAAAGACGACCTTATTCAACCAGCTTACGGGAGCCAATCAGCATGTGGGAAATTTTCCGGGAGTTACGGTAGACCGTAAGGATGGTCCGATCAAAGGGCATCCGAATACAAGAGTGACAGATCTTCCGGGGATTTACTCGATGTCCCCATACACCAGCGAGGAAATTGTCTCCAGAAATTTTGTGCTTGCTGATAATCCGAAAGCAATCATTAATATTGTGGATGCTACGAATATTGAACGGAATCTATATCTTACCATGCAGCTGCTGGAAATGCATATTCCAATGGTTATTGCCCTGAATATGATGGATGAAGTGATGAATAATAATGGCGCCATTGATATCAATGGAATGGAAGCGTTGCTGGGGGTGCCGGTAATCCCGATTTCAGCGGCTAAAAATGAAGGGGTGCGGGAACTGATTGAACATGCGGTGCATATTGCAAAATATCAGGAACGTCCGCAGAAACAGGATTTCTGCAGCAAGGATGACCATGGCGGAGCGATTCATCGTGCGATTCATGCTGTTGAATCAATCATTGAGGATCACACGGAAAGAGCCGGGTTGCCGCTTCGCTTCTCGGCAACGAAAGTCATCGAGGGAGATTCTCTGATTCTGGAACAGCTTCAGCTGGATCAGAACGAGATGGATATGATCGAGCATATCGTGGTACAGATGGAAAAAGAGGGAGGCATGGATCGAAGTGCTGCCATTGCGGATATGCGTTTTGATTTCATTGAGTATGTATGCGAACGTACTGTAAAGAAACCGAAAGAAAGCAAGGAACGTTTACGTTCGGAAAAAATCGACCGTATCCTTACGGGAAAATGGACAGCGATTCCATGCTTTGTCGCAATCATGGGAGCGGTATTCTTTCTGACATTCAATGTGATCGGGGCCTTTTTGCAAGGGCTTCTGGAATCCGGGATTGAGGCACTGACCGCAGCAGTGGATCAGTGGATGACGGCAGCTCATGTGAATCATGCACTCCATGGGCTTGTGATTGATGGTATTTTCGGTGGCGTTGGAAGTGTTCTTAGTTTTCTGCCGATTGTTGTTACGTTGTTCTTCTTTCTTTCCATTATGGAAGACAGTGGTTATGTGGCCAGAGTTGCATTTTTCATGGATAAACTTCTGCGCAAGATCGGCCTTTCAGGACGAAGCATTGTGCCAATGCTGATTGGATTTGGATGTACGGTTCCGGCGGTCATGGCGACCAGAACACTCCCGAGTAAGCGGGACCGAAAAATGACGATTTTCCTGACTCCGTTTATGAGTTGTACAGCAAAGCTGCCGATTTATGTGTTCTTCGTGAGCGCGTTTTTCCCGGGGAAAGGTGGCTTTATTATGACGGGGCTTTATCTTCTTGGAATCGCGGTCGGGATACTGGTTGCGCTTCTATTTAAGAATACGTTATTCAAAGGAGAAGCGGTTCCTTTTGTTATGGAGCTTCCGAATTATCGAATGCCCGGCGTGAAAAATGTGGCACAGCTTTTGTGGGAAAAGGCAAAAGATTTTTTAAGCAAAGCGTTTAGCGTAATCTTGATTGCAACAATCGTGGTATGGTTCCTGCAGAGCTTTGACCTGCATCTGAACATGGTGGCGGATTCTTCTGATAGCCTGATGGCGATGATTTCCGGATGGATTGCTCCGGTACTTGCTCCGCTCGGACTTGGCGACTGGAGGATCGTAACATCTCTGATCAGTGGATTTATGGCCAAGGAGAGTGTAGTGTCTACTATGGAAATCCTGTTTGGCAGCAGTATTCAGACTGCAATCTCGACCGTTTCCGCAGCAACGATGCTGGTGTTTTCTCTTTTATATACACCTTGTGTTGCTGCCATTGCTTCCATCAAGCGGGAGTTGGGCGCAAAATGGGCGGTCGGCGTTGTCTTCTGGCAGTGCGCGGTTGCCTGGATTGCAGCATTTATTGCAAGATTTATCTGTATTGCAGTCGGGATGTAAAGTGGATGATCTGTATCAAGGATGGTATGTAAAACAGGAGGTTTGAAATGAATATTGCAGATATAATCGTTATTCTTTTGGTAGTGGTCATTGTGGGCGGTGCGGTCGCGATCCTGAGAAGAAATAAGAAAAATGGGAAAAGCTGCTGTGGATGTGACTGCGGACACTGCAGCCAGAGCTGTGGGAAAAAGGATAAATAAGGCGGAGTTTGAATTCACTTGGAGAGAATCCAAGTGAATTTTTTAAATTTGCTATAACGATAGAGACTGTGTTAATATAGAAAAAAACATATGGAGAAATGGTATGGAAGAAAAAATCTATTTTGACAATGGCAGTACTTCATGGCCAAAGGCTCCGGGAGTACAGGAAGCAGTTTCGGAGCTCTTGAAAAATGGAGCATTTAATATCAACCGGGGAAATTATGCAGGGGCGTATGAAGTGGAAAGTGTTGTACTGGAGACAAGGGATCAGCTTGTACAGTTGTTCCATGGAACCGATTCAAGAAATGTGATTTTTACGCCGGGAATCACCTATTCGCTGAATTATTTTATCAAGGGATTTTTAAAAAACGGAGATCATGTTCTGGTAAGCGGTCTGGAACATAATGCTGTGATGCGTCCGCTGGAACAGATGAAATTGGCAGGTGTGGACTACGATATTGTTCCGGTGGATGAAGAAGGAAATCTTGATCCGGAAGATTTGAGAGAACGGATCCGGATAAATACGAAGGCAGTTATCATGACGCACGCATCGAATGTGTGCGGAACGGTTGTGCCGATTCGTGAGATTGGAAGTATCTGCAAAGAGTATGGATTATTCTTTGCAGTAGATACGGCACAAAGCGCCGGGACGCTTCCGGTAGACATGCAGGAGTGCCAGATTGATTTCCTTGCATTTACGGCGCACAAAGGATTACTGGGACCGCAGGGGATCGGAGGATTTCTCATATCCGAACGGCTGGATAAGAAAATGGAGCCGTATATTGCCGGAGGAACCGGAAGTCAGTCCGATTCCCTTCTGATGCCGGATTATCTGCCGGATAAATATGAGAGTGGAACCATGAATCTGCCCGGAATCATAGGGCTTCATGCGTCACTTGACTATATCCGGGAGCAGGGACTGAAAGCGATTCATGATAAAAAGATGGAACTGACGGAATATTTACTGAACGAAGTCAAAAGGATTCCACAGGTGCGCATTGTAGGAAGAAAAGATGTACAAGACAGGGTGGCGGTTGTCTCGCTGGATTTCCTGACAATCGATAATGCGGTTGCGGCATTTGAACTGGAACAGGAATGCGGTGTGATGACAAGAGTCGGGCTCCACTGTGCGCCGGCAGCTCATCAGTCTCTCCATACCTTTCCGCAGGGAACGGTCCGATTTGCATTTAGTGCCAGCAATACGTTTTCGGAAATTGATCGTTGTGTAGAAGGTATCCTAAAAATCTTATAAAGTGACACATATAGATGATAACTATATATAGTGATGTGCATTATAAATATCAATGGATAAATCAGGGAATGAAATTGCCTGTACTCCCCAAAAATGATACTCTATAGTTAGAGTTTTATTGAGAAATAATTTTATTAAGGAGGACAAGCAAAATGGCTGATAATCGCAAAATGTGGGAAGAACTGGGGATGAATCTGGAACTGCATGACCAGTTGTGTGCGGTACTTCCACAGGCATTCGGGGATGTGTTTTTATCACAGGAGAACAGACCGGAGGGAATGGATTACTATAACATGGTTGTAGCGGATATTCACGGAATCAGACCGGCGGAACTGATTGAGCATCAGAAAAAGGGCGGGAAAGTATTCGGAACTTTCTGTATCTATGTTCCGGATGAGATTATTTTCGCAGCGGATGCAATTGCAACAGGACTGTGTGGGGGATCTCAGTTCTGGGTACCGGGAGGCGAACGAGTGCTTCCGACCAATACCTGTCCGCTGATCAAAGCATCTGTTGGAGCAAGACTGGATCGTACCTGCCCATTCTTCCGAATCGCAGATATGTATATCGGGGAGACAACCTGCGACGGTAAGAAAAAGGCTTGGGAAATTCTTTCTGAAGACGTTCCGGTATATGTTATGGATCTTCCGCAGATGAAGCGGGCAAAAGATGTCAAAGCATGGGCAGAAGAAATTACGGCTCTGAAAGACAAGGTAGAAGAATTTACCGGAAATAAAGTAACGGCTGAAAAACTGGCTGATAGCATTAAGCTGATCAATAACAAGAGAAAAGCACTCGCAAGACTGTATGAATGCCGTAAGAGCGAGACACTTCCGATCAGCGGTACAGATGCGCTTGTGATTTCCCAGATTGCTTTCTATGATGATCCGGAAAGATTTACCCAGATGACGAATAAGCTCTGTGATGAGCTTGAACAGCGTATCAAGGATGGTGTCAGCGTCGTTCCCGCAGGTACGAAACGTATCATGCTGACTGGAACACCGCTTGCAATTCCGAACTGGAAGCTTCATAATATCGTAGAGACAAGCGGAGCGGTTGTGGTATGTGAAGAAATGTGTACGGGAACACGCTACTTCGAGAACTATGTGGATGAGACAAAAGAAACGCTGGAAGACCAGATCATGGCTCTTTCTGAGCGGTATATGAATATCAACTGTGCTTGCTTCACGCCGAATCACGCAAGAATTGATGACATTTTACGTCTTGCGAAAGAGTACAAGGTTGACGGTATCATTGATGTGAATCTGAAATTCTGTAATCTGTACGATACAGAAGGCTACTTTGTAGAACGTGCGATGAAAGAAGCAGGTATTCCGGTTCTTGGAATTGAGACAGATTATACAGACAGTGATGCACAGCAGCTTCGTACCAGAGTCAGTGCATTTGTGGAAATGCTGAATAATTAAAAAATGTGAGGAACATAGAGCTATGCAGAAAATACAGCATTATGTATTGTTTCCCAATCATGATAATGGAATGCGTCTCTATAAAGAATTAAAAAAACTGGGGGTTTGGGCAGTGATTGCTCCGACCCCCAGAAGTGCGAGTAAATGCTGCGGTATTTCACTAATGGTGAAAGAAGAAGATCTTGAGGTGATCCGGCAGTGTATTCGTGAACATGATATAGAGATCTTGAAAATCACCGAAGTGGAAATGGATCTGAATCCACACAGAGATCAATATTGTTAGAAGAGGTAGGAATATGAATTACGTTGGAATAGATATCGGATCCACAGCATCCAAAGTTGCTGTGATCGGGGATAAGGAGCTTCAATTTGTACTGCCTACAGGATGGAGCAGCAAGGAGACCACCTTACTTATCAAGGAGAAACTTCTTGCAGAAGGAGTGGATGTCATGTCTGATGAGACAAAAGTTGCAGCGACCGGATATGGAAGAATTGCTGTAGATTTTGCAGATTATGTGATTACCGAAATAACATGTCATGCAAGAGGCGGAAGACAGATGGCAGGAGATAATTGTACGATTATTGATGTGGGCGGACAGGATACCAAAGTAATCCTGGTCGAGAACGGAACCGTGCAGGATTTCCTGATGAATGATAAATGTTCCGCCGGGACCGGAAAGTTTTTGGAAATTATGGCAAATCGTCTCGGAATCACGCTTCAGGAGCTTTTTGATATGGCTGAAAGCGGAACAGTCTTACCAATCAGTTCTCTTTGCACCGTATTTGCAGAGTCCGAAGTCATCAATTATATCGGTGTCGGGAAAAATCGTGAAGATATTGCGGCGGGGGTCGTTGATTCCGTAGCATCTAAGGTGGCACAGTTGAGCCAGAAGAAGGCACTGTCAGATAAGATTATTCTGACAGGAGGGTTGAGTCACAGTACATATTTTACCAGAATCCTTTCTGCGAAAATCAGAAAGACGGTGGAACCTACTGAAAACGGACGGTATGCCGGCGCGCTGGGGGCAGCACTACTGGCGAAGGAGAAGAAGAATAAATAGTAGCAAAGAAATATAAGTGAGCACAAAGAGCAGGAGCAAGGGGATACTCATCAGTACCCTTGCTCCTGCTTTCCTTTCTGTAAGATATTTCTATTTCCGGAGTCTTTACATTTTTTGCAGTATATGATAAGGTAAGCTTGATAGGTTCAGACAATCACCGGTTGTCTGATTAAAAGGGAAACAGGTGCAAATCCTGTACGAACTCGTCACTGTGATCGGGGAGTGCAAGGCCATTTATGTCACTGAGCAATTGGGAAGGCGGCCTTAGATTAAGATCCGTAAGCCAGGAGACCTGCCTATTGAAAAACGGAGTGGGGAAGGACCCACAGATCACGAGTAACTGGTCGCAACCGATCATAATGGAAATGATACATTCCCGGGCGATGCCTGTATCTGCCGGGAGTGCTGTTTTGTTGTGTATTCATTACGCCCTTTTACCATTTTTATGGAAAAGGGCTTTTTTGTCTACGAGATTTTTATCCTGCAGACTTAAAAGCGAATGAGAATATATCGGAAATGGCCAGAAAATGAAGGAGGAGCAGGATGAAGAAAAAACTGGTAACCATTTTACTGGCTGTTTCATTGGTGGGAACCCTGGTTCTGTCAGGATGTTCCGGAAAAAGCGATGAAAATGCGGAAACAACAGTAGAAAACGACAAGGAAGAAAGTACAGAAAACGAGGATCAGAAGGCTGCGGATGAGGTGGCAGCGCTGATTGACGCAATCTATGTACAGCAAAGAACGGATGAGACGGATGAACAGTGTAAGAAAGCGAAAGAAGCCTGGGACGCACTGACAGACGCCCAGAAGGAACTGGTAGAAGGTGAAAATGCAGATCCGGATTACTTTGGAAGAGATACAGGCGATGCATCCAAGGATGATCCGCTGAATCAGGATGATATCGGAGAAAATGAGATTCTTGTTGTCAGCTTCGGAACATCTTTTAATGACAGCCGTGTAGAGGATATTAAAGGAATTGAAGATGCACTTCAGGAAGCGTATCCGGACTGGTCTGTAAGAAGAGCCTTTACCGCGCAGATCATTATCAATCATATTCAGGCAAGAGACGGAGAATGCATTGACAATATGGATCAGGCACTGGAGCGAGCGGTCGCAAACGGCGTAAAGAATCTGGTTGTCCAGCCGACACACCTGATGCATGGCGCAGAGTATGATGAATTGATGGAATCTGTTGAGGCATATGCGGACAAATTTGAGAGTGTAAAAGTTGCAGAACCTCTGCTTGGAGAAGTGGGTGCAGATGCGGAAACTGTCAATGACGATAAGGCAGCAGTTGCTGAGGCAATTACTGCGGAAGCAGTTAGCGAAGCAGGCTATGACAGCCTGGATGCTGCAAAAGAGGATGGTGCTGCTTTTGTGTTCCTGGGACATGGAACTTCTCATACCGCGAAGGTGTCTTACAGCCAGATGCAGGCACAGATGTCTGCCCTTGGATATGAGAACGTGTTTATCGGAACTGTCGAAGGAGAGCCGGAAGAAACTGCATGTGAAGCTGTCATTGAAGCTGTTTCCCAGGCAGGGTATAAAAAAGTAATCCTTCGTCCGCTGATGGTAGTGGCCGGCGATCATGCCAATAATGACATGGCCGGAGACGACGAAGACTCATGGAAGAGTATGTTTGAAGCTTCCGGAGAATTTGAAAGTATAGAAACACAGATTGCTGGTCTTGGAGGAATTGCTAAGATTCAGGAAATTTATATTGCACATACTGCAGCAGTGATCGGTCAGTAATCGCATGAGTCAATAAATAATATAGATCTAATATCTTTTGTTTCGTGGCAATGTATGGAGAGAGGGGCTCCTGCATTGCCACGATTTTTTTGTATGCAAACATGCATTATTGAGAAATGTTTTCATGACTGAGTGAATCATTAGAAGATATATATGATATAATGAATTAGCCTTAGCTAACCCCATATTCGTTTATCAGATGGAAATAGAAGGAGGAATGAAAGATAATTGATGGAAATAACACAGAAACGAGAACGGGAAAAAGAAAAGCGAAAACTGAAAAGAGAAAAGGAGTAGTTATGTCAGAGGAAGAGAGATATTTTTTGGAAGTTGTAGATTTAAAGAAAGGATTTGGAAGTGGGGACATCCGCCAGGAAGTATTATGCGGGATGAATTTTTCGGCCGCAAAAGGGGAGTTCTGTGTTCTGCTGGGACCTTCCGGTTCGGGAAAATCCACACTTCTTAATATTATTGGAGGAATCGACAGTGCCGATTTCGGCTATATTTCCATAAACGGTGACAAACTGGAGGATATGGGAGAAAGGGAATTGACACAGTACCGCAGGAAGCATCTGGGATATGTGTTTCAGATGTATAATCTGATCGGCAATTTAAATATGAAAGAAAATATTGAGGTAGGTGCATATCTGTCGGATCATCCGCTTGATATTGATGATCTGTTACAGACTCTGGGACTCTATGAACACCGTTATAAACTCCCGAACCAGCTCTCCGGCGGGCAGCAGCAGAGAGTTTCTATCGGACGCGCTATTGTGAAGAATCCGGATATCCTGCTTTGCGATGAGCCGACAGGTGCATTGGATTATACGACTTCCAAGGAAATATTGAAGTTGATTGAAGACATCAATCGAAAGTATAAGAATACGGTCATTATGGTTACGCATAATGAAGCTATCAAAAATATGGCAGATCATGTGATCAAGCTGAGAGATGGAAGAGTGCGCCATAATGAGAAAAATACAAATAAAATTTCGGCAGTGGAGCTTGAATGGTAAGGAGTGTGGCAAGTATGAGGGACAGGAAAGTGAAAAATCCGCTTCAAAAGCGCATTCCCAGAGAATTAAAAGGTGACTGGAAAAAATATCTGGTTGTTGCGTTGTTTTTAATCCTTACAATTGGATTTGTTTCAGGGATGTATGTTGCCAATGGGAGCATGATGCAGGCTGCAGTGGATGGTAAAGAAAAGTATTGTCTGGAGGATGGGCACTTTGAACTGAATGAGAAGGCGGATCAGGAGCTGATTCATGCAATCGAAACAGGTGAAAAGGCAGTCCCTGTAACTGTATATGAGAATTTCTATCGGAGTGAGGTGGAAGATCACGATAATGACGGAAAGTCGGATGGCACAATACGGGTGTATGAAAAAACAGAGGATATCAATCTGGCCTGCCTGATGGAAGGAAGTTTCCCGGAAACGGAAGAGGAGATTGCCATTGACCGGATGCATGCAGATAATGCAGGAATTCAGGTTGGAGATACCATTTCCGTCAGTGAGCAGTCCTATCAGGTGACAGGGCTGATTTCCTATGTGAATTATTCTACTCTTCATGAGAAAAGTACAGATCTGATGTTTGATGCACTGAAATTTAATGTGGCGATGGTGACGAAAGATGGCTTTGAACGCCTGTCCGGTTCGTTGCATTATACCTATGCATGGAGATATGAACAGGAACCGATGGATGAGATTGAAGAAAAGAAACAGTCGGACGATTTTATGAGGGCTTTGCTTACCCAGACGGTCATGTGGGATAATGAACTTCAGGATTATTTGCCCCGTTATGCAAACCCGGCAGTCAACTTTGCAACGGATGATATGGGGTCAGATGAAGCGATGGGCGGAGTCCTGCTGGATATCCTGATTGTGATCATTGCATTTATTTTTGCGGTCACCATCAGTAATACCATTGCGAAAGAATCACAGACGATTGGCACCCTGCGGGCATCCGGATATACAAAGGGTGAGCTCGTGCGGCATTATCTGGCAATGCCTGTGCTTGTAACAATGATTGCAGCTGTTGTTGGTAACCTGTTGGGCTATACTGTCTTCAAAGATGTTGTAGTATCCATGTATTATAACAGTTACAGCCTCCCTGCTTATGAAACAATATGGAATCCGGATGCATTTATTAAGACGACAGTGATACCAGTATTCCTGATGCTTGCAGTGAATCTGATTGTGATCATTTACATGATGCAGCATACGCCTTTGCAGTTTTTACGGCGTGATCTTAAAAAAACAAGACGGAAGAAAACGATACGGCTGCCGAAGTGGAAGTTCTTCAGCAGATTCCGTCTGCGTATCATATTTCAGAACATGCCAAATTATGCTGTTCTTTTTGCAGGTATTTTCTTTGTTATGGTTATGCTGGCAATGGCGGTCGGAATGCCGTCTACGCTGAAGTACTATCAGGATCATGCAGAAAATCTGATGTTTGCAAAATACCAGTATGTATTGAAATCTTGTGAAGACGAAGAAGGACAAATGATTCAGACGGATGTTACAGATGCAGAGCAATTTTGCATGAAGGCACTGAAGAAGACAGGGGATGCACTGGATGAAGAAGTATCTGTTTATGGGGTCAAGGATGACAGCAAATATATCCGGATCGAAGATTTAGCATCGTTGAAAGAAAATGAAGTATATCTTTCCCGGCCATTTATTGAAAAGTATAATCTGAAAGTGGGAGATGTCATCACGCTGGATGAAAAATATGAATATAAGCAGTATCAGTTCAAGGTGGCAGGAATTTACGAAAAATGCCAGAATATTGCAGTATTTCTTCCGATTGAGAATTATCGTTCGTTGTTTGATTTGGAGCAAGATGCGTTCAGTGGATATATGTCAGATACTGAGGTTACAGATATCGACAAAGACGTGATCGCGACGGTTATCACGAAAGAAGATATTACGAAGATGTGTGATCAATTGGAACACTCCATGGGAGCTTATATGCAGTATTTTCAGATTTTGTGTATTCTGTTGTCAGCGGCCCTGATCTATCTTCTGACGAAGTTGATTATCGAAAAGAACGAAACGGCAATCTCCATGACGAAGATTCTTGGTTATGAAAACCGTGAAATCGCAAGTCTGTATTTGCTTTCTACAACAATGGTAGTGATTGTGGCAGATACGGTGAGCGTGATATTAGGCGCTATGGTTATGAATCAGGCATGGAAAAGTATTATGTCTGAATACAGTGGCTGGTTTGCTTTTGTGATAGAACCGATAGGATATATAAAGATGTTTGTCTTTGTGCTTCTTGGGTATTTGATGGTGCTGGTGCTGGATTTTCGGAGGATCCGAAAGATTCCGATGGAAGAAGCGTTGAAAAATGTTGAATAATTTTTTTAGCTGGATTCGAAATGAGAAAAATAATCAATACGAGAATATGGATTGACAATGGGAGCAGAAACAGATAATATATAAATAGTTAGTAAAAGCTAACTTAAATGTTTATATCCGTACTGAACGGCTATACAAATTAAGACAAAGAAACGCCTACATGGCGTTTTCTTTAAAACCCGATGTTAGGCAAAGCTAACAAAAGAAAGGAGATACATAAAATGAGCGTAGTGATTATCGGAGGAAATGAATGCATGGTTCGTCAGTACAAGGATCTATGCCAGGAATATCAGTGTGATGCGAAAGTATTTCCAAAACAGAAAAGCAGTTTGAAAGGAATCGGATGTCCCGATCTGATGGTATTATTTACCAGCACAGTATCACACAAAATGGTGCGAAATGCGTTGAATGAAACAAAAGGACTTGATGTAAAGGTGGTGCGGTCACATACCAGTTCTATGTCGGCGCTCAAAAATATTTTAGATGATAATATCAAACAGGAGGAAGCAGTATGTCTGATGAAATGATTGTCCGTCATTGTTCACCCACATTGGCAGGGTTAAAGACCGGCAACTTGTTCAACTGTCCGTGTTCGGATAAAAAAGAGTTGATTCTGGCAGTGCGATCATTGAACAAACGACTTGCACCGAAGGGAATACGGGTGATCCCGATTCAGGTATGTGAACAGCGGGTACTGATCTACCTTTATCGTCCTGACAAATTGGAAAATGATCTGGCTGTAGAAGAGGCAGGGGAAATTCTGAGAGCATGTGGATATTCCACCGGGGACTGTGACAAATGTGTGGTACGGTTAAGCAGACGTTTGCAGGAGTCGGGGGATTTCCCGCATGAAATCGGACTGTTTCTGGGATATCCGCCCGAGGATGTGCGTGGATTTATCGAAAATCATGCCGAAGGTTATAAATTTGTAGGATGCTGGAAAGTATATGGAGATGAAAAAAGTGCAAAAAAACAATTTGCACGCTATAAAAAATGTACAGACGTATATTGCTCTCAATGGGCAAACGGCAAAAGCATTGAACGGCTCACAGTAGCTGTTTGATGATAGAAACTAAGAAAGGTTGGTATACAATATGAGTAAAATTGCAGTTGTTTTTTGGAGTGGAACCGGCAATACCGAACAGATGGCATACGCCGTAATGGAAGGAATTAAGGAAAAAGCAGCAGAAGCCGCATTATTTGCAGCGTCGGAGTTTGGTGCTTCTATGGTAAAGCAATATGATGCGATTGCATTCGGGTGCCCGGCTATGGGAGCGGAGGTGTTGGAGGAAACAGAATTCCAGCCGATGTGGGATGCCTGCGAAGGAGCACTTGGCGGGAAAAAAGTTGCTTTATTCGGTTCTTACGGATGGGGCGACGGTGAATGGATGCGAAGTTGGGAAGATGCCTGCGGCAGCGCCGGAGCAGTGCTTGCATGCGAGAGTGTGATTTGCAATGAAGCACCGGATGAGGAAGCTTTGGAGGCCTGCAGAGCATTAGGGGGAGCGCTTTGCTAAATCGCCAATCGGAAGTAATGTATGGATGTATAGGCTAGAAAAACGCCGAGGTATGAAAATGGCTATCATGCTTCGGTGTTTTTCTTTTTATTGGGTTGCCTGTATAGTGTTGATGAATAGCGAAAATGACTGAATGGAAATGGCAAACATATTGAATAGTACCGGTGGATAGGAAAAGAATGGTACAACCGGATTTAGTGCAAAAAAGAGAAGAATAGAATAAGTACAGAATTTGACTTGACAATAAAAGAACTACACCATATAATTACCAATAGTAACTAATAGCGGCAATAAAGAGAGGGTTTATGGAAACTGAAAAAATAAAAAGAATGATGGATGCCTGTTATATGGCAAAAAGAATCCGGGATATGCTTCCTGAATTACCGGATGGGGTAGCACCTTCTTATATCCAGTTTTTGGATACGATTCATAAACTGGAAGCTCAAAATAGAAAAGTGAAAATTTCGGATGTCAGCGAGGAACTGAACCTTCCGAGACCGGGAGTTACCAGAACGGTTAAGGAAATGGTGGCAAAAGGTTATATTGCTAAATCTTCATCGGAAGAAGATGGACGTATCACTTATATTTCTATTACAGAAGAAGGAGAAAAACTGTCTGATAAATACGATAGAAAGTATTATAGTGAACTGTCGAAGTATTTAGACCATATTTCAGAAGAAGAGGCTGATTGTATGATTTCTACTATAAAGAAATTGTATCAGGTTATGTGTGAAAGGAGGATTCATCTTGAATAATTCCAATTCGGATTTTACGCAGGGGAGTATTATTAAAAAATTAATCACTTTTATGATACCGATACTGGGAGCACTTATTTTACAAGCGGCTTACGGGGCGGTAGACTTGATGGTGGTGGGGAGGTTCGGGACTACTTCGGGGCTTTCAGCAGTATCTACAGGAAGTCAGGTGCTGAATCTTGTTACGTTTATTATTGTACAGCTTGCGATGGGAATTACTGTTCTAATCGCAAGGTTCATAGGCGAAAAGAAAGAGGAGCAGATCGGCTCTTTGATCGGAGGAGCAACAATCGTATTTGCTATTATGTCAGCAGTGCTTTTTGTTCTAATGGTATGCTTCTCGCGTCCGATTTCATTGCTTATGCAGGCGCCTGAGGAGGCAATTGGATTAACTTCTGTGTATGTGCGTATCTGTGGGGCGGGTATATTTTTTATTGTTGCTTATAATGTTCTGGCTGCAATTTTCAGAGGACTTGGAGACAGCAGATCACCTTTGATTTTTGTGGCAGTAGCATGTGTGGTTAATGTTATAGGTGACCTGGTACTGGTGGCAGGATTTCATCTGGATGCTGCGGGTGCAGCGATTGCAACGGTTTCTGCACAGGCGATCAGTGTTGTTTTTGCATTGTTCCTGCTTGTTAAAAAGGAACTGCCATTTAAGATTTCGAAAGAAGATTTTTGTGTAAACAGTCAATGCAGGCGGGCACTTAAGATCGGATTTCCGCTTGCACTTCAGGAGTGTCTCACACAGATGTCATTTCTTGCTCTTTGTGCATTTGTCAACAGACTGGGCTTAGAGGCGTCTTCAGGATATGGCGTAGCATGCAAGATTGTAAATTTTGCATTGCTGATACCAAGTTCGCTGATGCAGTCGATGGCATCTTTTGTTTCGCAGAATGTGGGTGCAGGGAATGAAAAACGTGCCAAAAAAGCAATGTTTACAGGCATTGGCATCGGTTTGACAATCGGTTGTTTCGCATTTATATTCATACTGTTTAGGGGAGACCTTTTGACCGGAATCTTTACCACGGACGCGGCGGTCGTTCAAAATGGGTTTGACTATTTAAAAGGATTTGCTTTGGAAACGATAGTCACTGCGATTCTGTTCAGCATGGTAGGCTATTTCAATGGGCATGACAAAACGCTTTGGGTGATGATACAGGGGTTAGTGCAGACACTGCTTGTACGTCTTCCGTTGGCATATTATATGAGTATTCAGCCCAACGCAAGCTTAACAAAAATCGGTTTTGCCGCACCGGCTGCTACTATGTTTGGAATTGTTCTAAATGTAATATTCTATTTTGGGATGCATAAGAATGAGAATAGTAAATAAGGAGATAAATGAACATATAAAACCCTCTTCGTATATTCGATTATTTCTTACCGAATAACGGAGAGGGGGCTGCCTGTATTATGTGATTGTGAGAATCATGATAGCTTTTCAATCAGGACGGTTTTCCCTTCAAATGCAAAGCCATATTTGCGGATCCGCTCTGCCGGGATCCCTTTGGCGATCAGAGCCTCTGCGTATTGTTTTTCTTCAATCTGCAGCAAAGCATTTTGCGCAGTATCCTGCAACGATTTTTCCCTTTGCGGATTTCTTACTTTGAATTCAATGATAATCGCATCGGATTCATCCGTTTTGAGTTCCAGAAGGACATCATATCTGCCAAATCCACTTTCACGATTAGAAGTAATTGTGTATTGATCAGCTAAATCCACCATCAGTCCTAACACAAAGCCGTGATAGAAACGTTCGGGTTCGGATTTCCTTGCAGGATGTTTTCCGGTATCAAAGGCGCTGAAAGTAATGAGCGCAACCTGATTCATGTAATGGTTCATGGCTTCGATATCATCTAACAGCATTGCTTTTACAAAATCATTGTAACCGCTGTCCGATTCGGCAAACCATCCATGTACCATGTTGGTAAACATGATATAGGATTCTTTGTTGGTTAAGGCCAGATCGTAATACATTTGTCCGGTAGATTCCCTGAATTCGGTATCTGTAACCTTTAAGTAGCCGCTTGCCAATAAGAGGCTCCATATAGCACTTTCTTTCATAGAAAGCTGATTATACACAATCTGTTCATCGATGCTCTCTCTTATCGTTTCCCCATGCAATAACTGTTCAAATTTCTGTTTTATAGTTTTGCTTCCCTCACGAATCAGTTTTTCAATCAGAGCATTGGAACTTGTGTTTGCCCAGAAAGGACGCAATTTCAGGGTATCCAGGTAATTAATGATAGACCAGGGATTGTAAATGTCGGATACATTTCCAAAAGTGAATCCATCATACCATTGTTTGACTTCTGGCATTTTATCAGTTAATCCATACTCTTTTAATGCAGAAAAGACCTCTTCTTCTGTGAAACCAAAGCAGTCGGCATATTCATCTGAAGTGGCAGTAATTACTTTCAGATTGTTTAAATCTGAAAAAATCGATTCACGGCTGATTCTGGTTATGCCTGTCATGACTGCACGTTCCAGATAGGGATTGGTTTTAAAGGTGGCATTAAACATGCTTCTCATATAATCAGTTAAGTTATTCCAATAATCGTTAACATAAGCCTCTTGCATTGGAGTATCGTATTCGTCAAGAAGAATAATCACTTTCCAGAAGAAATCTGTTTTTATTATACAAATCTGTTATAATCTGACCTAATCTGCGCTTTGTTGCGCGAAAAGTGGACTCTTTTACATTTGCAAATGTAAGATATATAACCGGGTAACTTCCTTGAAGAGCTTGAAAATCTTTGTCCTTCCAAATGGCTAAATTAGCAAATAATGCTGATTTTTCAGCATAATCTACGGAGAAAAATTGCTCTGTCATACTCATCGTGAGGGTTTTCCCAAATCGCCTGGGACGGGTAATCAAAGTCACTTTATCACCACTATTCCACCATTCCTTGATGAAATGTGTTTTATCAATATAGAAAAAGTTCTGTGATATTAATTCGTCAAATTCCTGATAACCTATGGAGACTGTTCTTGCCATATTTCCCCTTGTATGATAATTAGGAAGTTAATTATCACACGTTCCTTTCTTTTTAATATCGTGGTTCAATACAATTCAGATACTATGGACTTTTGATTTTTCCCTGTAGCTTGACTAC
>NZ_JBQHSE010000039.1:0-19514 GCF_052066395.1 Bariatricus sp. HCP28S3_A4
GGTATAGTTACAATCGACACCAAATATACCGAAAACTACGGTAGAAACTTATAAATAGCAACAAAAAGCAAAAAAAGGACGTTCGATGCCAGGGCTTTTGACCCCAGCATCCGTGGCAAAAGAAACGTCCCTACATATTTTTCAGGAAAGCTCTATAGCCTTTTACTGCCTCGTACACATCAGCCTTGCTACTGACTTCATATGGTGCGTGCATGGAAAGTACGGCAACACCGCTGTCGATGACTTCCATTCCGTACTGTGCCATGATGTAAGCGATGGTTCCGCCGCCGCCCACATCAACTTTACCGAGTTCAGCAAACTGATATGTAACTTCTGCATCGTCCATAACTTTGCGAATCTTTGCAAGGTATTCTGCGTTTGCGTCGTTGGAACCGTTCTTTCCGCGGCTTCCGGTAAATTTGTTGAATGCAAGTCCTTTGGTGAAGAATGCGGAACTGCGTTTTTCGAATGCGTCTGCAAACATCGGATCATAAGCTGCGCTTACATCAGAAGAAAGCATTCTGGAATTTGCCAGTGCACGGCGTACCTTCAGTTCGGATTCTCCTTCTGTCAGAGCGATCAGTTCTGCAACAACATTTTCGAAGAAACGGGAATGCATACCAGTTGCGCCAACACTTCCGATTTCTTCTTTATCTACCAGCAGGCAGCATCCTGTACGGGAAGCTAACTCCACATCCAGCATTGCAAACAGGGAGGTAAATGCGCAGACTCTGTCATCCTGTCCGTATGCAAGGATCATGCTGCGGTCAAATCCGAGATCTCTTGCTTTTCCTGCCGGAACGATTTCCAGTTCTGCAGACGCGAAATCTTTTTCTGAAATTCCATAGGTCTCTTCCAGAATCTTAAGTACGTTCGCTTTGATGGTATCTTTTTCTTCTTTTTCCAGATCCTCAGCCTGCTCGATCGGACGATTTCCGATTAGAAGATCGAGCTTCTCACCTTCGATCACTGCATTAGCCTTTTTCTCCATCTGCTGTGCGGAAAGATGCACAAGCAGATCGGTGATTACGAATACCGGATCGCTCTCTTTCTCACCGATACTGATATTTACAACAGAACCGTCAGTCTTTGCCACTACACCGTGAAGTGCCATCGGTCCTGTCACCCACTGATATTTCTTAATTCCGCCATAATAATGTGTATCCAGATAAGCCAGTCCTTCACTCTCATAAAGTGGATTCTGCTTTACGTCGATACGCGGTGAATCGATATGGGCCCCCAGAATATTCATACCGTTCGAGATCGGCTCTTCTCCGATACGGAACATAGCGATCATCTTTTCCATACATACTGCGTAAACCTTATCCCCGGATTTGAGCGGTGTGCCTTCAGCCATCACTTCTTTGACATCGCGGTATCCGGCTTCTTTTGCCATCTCTACCGCCAGAGCGATGCATTCACGCTCTGTCTTTCCTTTATCAAGGCAGTCCTTGTATTTTTCGTTAATCTCATGAAGCTCTTTCAGCTGCTCCTCGCCATAAGAATTCCACAGATTCTTTTCTTCCATTTTATTCCATACCTCTCTTTCTGAAATCAGCCGGTTGTCCGACTATTCTTTTACAGTATAAGCATCTTCGGGCGAGAAATCAAGTCAAATCGGCAAGCAATTCCGAAAGCATTTCCTGCATCGTTTTCCCGGAAACCGGATGACGTTTGTGGGGTGCGATTTCCACCATAGGTCCCAGCACGAATGTACGGTTCTGCATATCCGCATGCGGCACACAAAGGTCATCATCCTCAATAATTTCATGGTCGTAGAGAAGAATATCCAAATCAAGCGTTCTGGGTCCCCAATGGATCGTTCGCTCTCTTCCCGCCTCTTTTTCCAGCTCATGAAGCCTGTCCATCAATTCATGCGGTGTCAAAAGAGTCTCCAGCTTCACCGCACCATTCAGGAATTCATCCTGCTCTACTCTTCCATAAGGCTCTGTCGCAATCAATTTGGATACTTTCAGAAGCCGACACCCCTTTGTATGTGCAAGTCCATCCAGTGCTGATTCGATATAGCGTTTCTTATCCCCCATGTTGGATCCAACAGCCACATATACCTCATGCCACTTTCTGCTTATCTCCACAGATGCCGTATCAAGAGGAAGGGCGATCGGAGCCCAGGGCTTCTTAATCTCCAGATCCACCTGCCGTATACGGGGATCCGATTCAAGGACAGTCTCCGCCAGATGCTCTGCCACCGATTCGATCAGTTTAAATGTATTCTTTTCCATCTCATCCTTAATCAAATGACAAATGGTTCCGTAATTAACAGATTCATCAAGCAAGTCCGTTATTCCTGCTTTTCGTGTATTTAAATGAATCGCACAGCTTACCAGGAATTTCTGTCCCAATACTGTTTCTTCAGGAAATACACCATGATTGGCAAATACTTCCAGGTCTTTTATCTTAATCTTGTCCATTTTCATTTCTCACCTACTCTTTCCTGTATTTCTTCTTTCCTGCTCCCTTCGTCTCGTTTGTTCTATGGTCGCTTCAAAATTGCTTCCGTCATCCGGATCGCCCTGCGGTTTTTCTCGGCATCATGCACACGAACAAATCCATATCCGCACTGCACTGCCATCACAGTCGTCACAAGGGTTCCCTCTTCCCGTTCTGTCACCGGGAGATCCAAAGTAAGCCCGATCATCGATTTTCTGGACGTACCAAGCAGCATCGGATAGCCCAGTTCATTGAAACGATCCAGATGTTTCATAACATCCAGATTCATTTCATACGTCTTTCCGAATCCTACCCCCGGATCCAGCATAATCTTGTCATCCGCTATGCCTGCCTCTTTTGCCGCACGGATACATTTCTGCAGATCACAACACATATCTTCAATCAGATTTTCATAGATCGCCTCACTGCGGTTATGCATCAGACAGCAGGCGACATCATATTTTTTCACCAGAGGTGCCATCTCCTCATCATATAAAAAGCCCCAGATATCATTTACCATATCCGCGCCGGCCTGAAGTGCCGCCCCCGCCACCCTGCTTTTGTAGGTATCGATTGACACCGGCACATCAAAATTCTTCTTTACCGCCTCGATAAGAGGTGTAACTCTTTCTATTTCCTCTTCCTCAGTAATCTGCTGATGTCCGGGGCGGGTGGACTCTCCCCCTATATCCAGAATATCGCATCCACCTTTCAAGAGTTCCTCTGTGTGGCGCATAGCCGCATCATAATTGTTCCATTTTCCACCATCAGAAAAAGAATCCGGTGTCACGTTTAGAATTCCCATAATATATGTGTGATTTTTCACATCAAATTCTCTATTCCCGATTTTCATTTTCTCCATCTTCCTTCCATAAATCTTATTTGCACAAATCACCAGATGATCCGAAGATTCTTCTTCTCTTCTCCCCAGTCACACGCTTCTTTTGCCGTGCACGCAAAACAATTCCGGGAAGTTTTATCTGCATCATACAGTACTTCTGCCAACTTGTTCCCTCTCCCATTTTCTTTCGAATGCTCTCTGTGACTCAGAATTGCAAGCAAAATGCCCTTTTTCTCGTCTTCTTCGAATCCTGTATCCTCGAGGATCTGCTCCGCAATCTGCGCGCTTGCCTGCTCATGCGGAATTTTCTGCGCATACTGCATCCATTTTCCAATATCATGCAGTACAGCAGCAGCATAAATCGATTCCTTTGAAATCCCGTATCCTCTTTCCATGGAAAATATATATGCTAACCTGGCCACATCCAGAAAATGCTGCATATCATGTCCGCAGAAAATCCGATTCATTTCTTCCTGCCTGTTCTTTTCCATACACTCGACATAGAGCGGATGCGTACAGATCCGATGCACCCGCTCCATTTTTATTATTTCTTCCTGTTTCCTGCTCTGTTCCATTGTTATCAATTACTCCGCGCACATTCTGCTTTACTCTCTGATCATCTGAAAGAACATATTCTGCAGTCTTTCTTCCTCTGCAAATGCTCCCCTCGTCACAACGCTGACCGTCTTACTTCCAGGCTTTTTCACACCGCGCATAGTCATGCACATGTGTTCCGCTTCTGCCATCACCATAACTCCTTTCGGGTTCAGATGCTCCATCAGTGCATCCGCAATCTGAGCCGTCATCTGTTCCTGAAGCTGAAGCCTTCTGGCATATACCTCCACAGTTCTGGCGAGCTTGCTTAAGCCCACCACTTTTCCGTCCGGAATATATGCAATATGAACCTTCCCATAAAACGGAAGCATGTGATGTTCACACATGGAGTAAAATGTAATATCCTTTTCTACCACCATCTCATTATTTCTAACGGTAAATGTCTTCTTCAGGTGCTCTCCTGCATCCTCATCCATTCCGCCGCAAATTTCTTCGTACATTCTGGCGATACGATCCGGCGTCTCCACCAACCCTTCTCTTGTCGGATCTTCTCCGATTCCTTCCAACAGGAGCCTGACTGCCTGTTCCACTTTCTTGCGATCTACCATGACTTTTCTTCCTTTCCTTCCGCACATATGCGGATTACCTCTCCCAGATAAGAGAGAGAACCAAATACCAGCACCACTCCGTCTTTCCCTGCATTTTGCCTGGCAAACGCCAATGCTTCTCGGATACTTCCAGCCACCTCAACCGGAACCCCCTCTTCTTTCAGGTACTGAGCCAGCTTCTCCTTGTCAAGCGTTCGTTCCCGGTTCGGCAGATCCACCGTATACGCCTTTTCCAGATAAGGTGCCATGATCCCAGTCATCACTTTTGCCTCTTTATCCTTAAATACACCCATAACCGCCGTAATCCTTCTGCCCGCCAGATAACACCCGATATTCTCGGCAAGTCTTTCTGCGGCATCCCGATTATGTGCTCCGTCGACGATCACAAGCGGTTCCTCATCAAGAGCCTGGAATCGCCCCGGCCAGCACACTTGATCCAGTCCCTTCCGGACAGTCTGGTCACTGATCCCCAGCCCGGTATCCTTCAATGCTTCTATCGTTTCCAGCACAGTTACAGCATTGTCAATCTGATATCTTCCTGCCAGATTCAATCTCAGATTCTCATACTTTCCGTAGGAAAATCTCTGTCCCAGAATGTCCTCTTCCAGTATGACCGCCTTTTCCGGCAAGGCTTTGTACATCCTGCATCCGCATTCTTCCGATTTCTTTTTGAGAACCGCAAGAACTTCTTCCCTTTGTCCGGCCGTTACTACCACAGCCCCCGGTTTTATGATTCCGGCTTTCGTTTCCGCAATCTCCTCCAGCGTATTTCCCAGAATTCCCACATGATCCATACTGATCGAGGTAAATACACAGACCTTCGTCGTCTCCACAATATTCGTTGCATCCAGGAGTCCTCCCATTCCGGTCTCCAGCACAACATAGTCACAAGCATGTTTTCGAAAATACAGAAATGCGATGGCCGTCTCAATCTCAAATACAGTAGCTGTGAGGCCTGTTTTTTCTTCCACCTTTTCTGCCGCCTGCTTTACTTCAGGCACAAAAAGAGCGAGCTCGTCTTCCGCCATCCATTGACCATTGATCTGAAATCGTTCCATATAGTCCATGACCGTCGGTGACACATATCTTCCCACACAAAGCCCTGCCTCCTGCAAAATACAGGAAAGGCAGGCGAGAACAGACCCCTTCCCATTGGTACCTGCTATATGTATAAATTTCAAATCGTTTTGCGGATTTCCAAGCTCGCCAAGTAAGCTCTTTATACTATCTAAGCCAAGTACACTTCCGTATTTCGATACATGATCCAAATATACCCTTGCTTCTTCGTATAACATTATTTATTTCCTTCCAATGATGTTTTTCAACAGTTCCCTCTATTCTAACACACATTGCCGAAATAAAAAAGAGATTTTTATCACAACAGTGCACCACTACGATGCACTGCTGCATGACATCCATCTATTCGTACAGTGGATATTTGTCACAGATTTTCGTCACTTCCCTGCGGATTTCATCAAATTTACTGTCAAAATCCGTAACCGTCTTCTTAATCAGTTTTGCAATCACACGCATGTCCTCTTCCTTCAGGCCGCGAGTTGTAACCGCCGGTGTTCCGATACGGATTCCGCTTGTGACAAACGGACTTGCCGGATCATTCGGCACTGCATTCTTATTCACAGTGATATATACTTCATCCAGACGTTTCTGCATTTCCTTACCAGTCACACCCATGTTCTGCAGGTCGACCAGCATCAGATGATTATCGGTTCCGCCGCTCACGAGGTTGAAGCCTTCTTCCAGCATTCCTTCAGCCAGCACCTTTGCATTCTTCACAACCTGCTGCTGATATTCCTTGAACTCCGGTTTCAATGCCTCTCCGAAGCAGACAGCCTTCGCTGCAATGATATGCATCAAAGGTCCGCCCTGTGTCCCCGGGAAAATAGCTTTATCAATCGCTTTTGCATATTCTTCTTTGCACATGATTATTCCGCCTCTCGGTCCGCGGAGCGTCTTATGTGTGGTCGTCGTCACAACATCCGCATACGGAACCGGACTCTGATGAAGTCCTGCTGCAACAAGCCCTGCAATATGTGCCATATCGACAAATAAATAGGCGCCTACCTCTTTTGCAATGTCAGCAAAGATGTCAAACCGGATCTCTCTCGGATAAGCAGAAGCTCCTGCAACGATCATTTTCGGCTTACACTCTTTGGCAATTCTACGGATTTCATCATAATCGAGGAATCCCTCGTCGTTGACATTATACGGTACGAAATGATACAAAAGGCCGGACATATTGACCGGTGAGCCATGAGTCAAATGGCCTCCATGCGCCAGATTCAGCCCCATAACCGTATCTCCTGGCTTGAGAAATGCCTGATAAACAGCCATATTGGCGCTTGCCCCCGAATGTGGCTGTACGCAGACATGATCACAGCCGAAAAGCTTTTTTGCACGCTCGATTGCAAGATTTTCAAGAATATCCACATCTTCACAGCCGCCATAATAGCGTTTTCCCGGATATCCTTCCGCGTATTTATTGGTAGGTACCGTTCCCATCGCCAACATAACAGCCGGGCTTACGATATTCTCAGATGCGATCAGCTCCAGATTCCTTCTCTGCCGTCCCAGCTCCAACCCGAGTGCTTCGCCTACCTCCTTGTCATATTCACGAATGTAGTTCATGACATCTGTAATCATATTCATGGTCTTCTCCTCCTGTTCTTTTCTGCAAAAAGCAGGCAAAAAACTTTCACTTCAAAGTCTTCTGTCTGCTTTTCCTTTTTTTCACACAAGACCTTTTCGCAAGTTAAATCCTAGTATATAAACGGCTCCCTGCAAAGTCAAGCGTTAAATAATTATTTTATTTATTACAGCATCTCGATAAATGCCGCAATTCTTGTATTCAGCTGTCCGAGATCAGACTGGGAATAGTCCGTCTCCACGGAAATATACGGAATACCCTTTTCTTCATTTACAAATTTCATGATCTTTCTTGTTTCCACGCTATAAGTATGGCATGCCTGGAGAACCATCTCCACAACACCGTCCACCTTGTACTCATCGATCAGTCTTCCCAGAAGCTCCAGACGATTCGGGTTCGGAGTCATAACAGAACAGCCGATATTCAGATACCTTCTTGCCAGCGCATCGTATACATCCGGATTGTCTTCATCTACCAGCTTGTCAATAGACTTCGCTCCGGAGCAGTTTTCAAATGCAACAACCACACCGCCGTTACTCTCAATTGATTTTACGACTTTGACCGTTGCACCGCCGATCGGACATCCCGTAACCAGAATTCTCTTCTTCTTCGGCTCCATCTTGCCCTCTGCATACTCTTTCAAGATCTTGTCCGTCAGCGCATTGACCTCCTCCGGAAGCTTCTTTCTGTCAAATTTGAATGTACTTCCATAGAGAACATTGAACAGATTTTCTCCGCTGATCGGAGTCGGATCATTTTTCATCACCTCATACAGTCTCTTGAGCGCTCTTCTTCCCTCATTCTGAATACGGATGGCCTCTCGGATCTGCTCCTCCGTGATCTCCACTTCAAACTTTTCTTCCAGATACTCCTTAAACCGGATGATTTCTTTCTTCCAAAGCTTCAGGCTCTCTTCTTTCTGCGTATTTGGAAGCTCCATGATGAACATTTCTTTAAATTCAGACATATATTCATACATTTTTTTCTTACCGTCACAGGTCGTTTCCCCTACAACCACATCAGAGAAATAGAAGAACGGACATTTATCGCTTACAGCAAAACCGTAACTTGCTTTGATAAGCGGGCATAAGTTTCTCGGCAGATCCCGTTCTGCGATCGGGATCGTCTCATCTGTCATCGAGCAAAGTCCGACCGTAACCGCGCCCATCGCCATGGCGATCTCCTGCGGGAAATAGGTACAATAGGAACCTACAACCGGAATATTCTGATCTTTTATCTCCTTCATTGCCAAAAATGACTTTTTGCGCTGCTCCGCAAACTCTTCAAAAACCTCTGGTAATCCTTTGATAATTTCCATTTTCTTTTCCTCCATAAATAAATCATGAGATTTTTCCCAGATGCCTGCGGATTTCTCCGCATTTCATCCTATCTTTCATTATAAATTTCCCGATCCGCACATACAAATTTAAAATTCTGATAAATCTTGTCATTTATAGAGTATATCTATACCATAAAACAACCTCACCAAATACTTATTTACGCAAAATGAAAGAGCCCGGTATCCCAGACTCTTTCCATTCCTATATTACCATTCAAATTTCTTTTCAAAATAAGCTTTCAGATCTTCGATCTTTACTCTTTCCTGCTGCATAGTATCGCGGTCACGAACCGTAACTGCTCCATCTTCTTCTGACTCAAAATCATAAGTAACACAGAACGGTGTTCCGATTTCATCCTGACGACGGTATCTCTTTCCGATATTTCCTCTGTCATCAAATTCACAGTTGTAGTATTTGCTCAGCTCTGTGTAAACCTTTTCCGCGCCTTCATTCAATTTCTTTGAAAGCGGAAGTACACCGATCTTAACCGGAGCAAGAGCCGGATGGAAATGAAGAACTGTACGTTTTGTACCGTCTTCCAGATCTTCTTCATCATACGCGCCGCAAAGGAAAGCAAGTACCATACGGTCTGCACCGAGTGACGGCTCAATAACGTATGGAATGTATTTTTCATTTGTCTCATCATCAAAATAGGTCATATCCTGTCCGGATACATTCTGATGCTGAGTCAGGTCATAATCGGTTCTGTCTGCGATTCCCCACAGCTCACCCCATCCGAACGGGAAGAGGAATTCTACGTCTGTAGTAGCTTTGCTGTAGAAAGAAAGCTCTTCTTTGTCATGATCTCTGTAACGGACTTCGTCTTCTTTTAAGCCAAGTGTATAGAGCCAGTCCAGACAATATTTCTTCCAGTATGCGAACCACTCAAGATCGGTATCCGGTTTGCAGAAGAACTCAAGCTCCATCTGCTCGAACTCACGGGTACGGAATGTGAAGTTACCCGGTGTGATCTCGTTACGGAACGATTTACCGATCTGGCAGATACCAAACGGAAGTTTCTTTCTTGAAGTACGCTGTACATTCTTGAAGTTTACAAAGATACCCTGAGCCGTTTCCGGGCGCAGATAAACAACGTTCTTTGCATCTTCTGTTACACCCTGGAATGTCTTAAACATCAGGTTGAATTCGCGGATCTCTGTGAAATTATGCTTTCCGCAAGTCGGACACGGGATCTCATGTTCTCTCACAAATGTTTCCATCTGTTCATGTGACCATCCGTCAATACTATCCGGAAGATCAATTCCATTTTCCTTGGCGTAATCTTCAATCAATTTATCTGCACGGAAACGTTCATGACATTCTTTACAATCCATCAGCGGGTCACTGAATCCGCCCAGATGTCCGGATGCCACCCATGTCTGCGGGTTCATCAGAATTGCACAGTCTACACCAACGTTGTATGGATTCTCCTGTACAAACTTTTTCCACCATGCTTTCTTAACATTATTCTTTAATTCCACCCCGAGGTTACCATAATCCCATGTGTTGGCAAGCCCACCGTAGATTTCAGACCCAGGATACACAAAACCTCTTGACTTTGCTAAAGCTACAATTTTGTCCATTGTCTTTTCTACCATAATACCAATCCTCGCATTCTCTTCTTTTTTACAAAGACAATTGTTTCTACCAAAAATACACTTATCTTTGTGTGATTATCCTATTATACAGAGAGAATCCATATTTTGCAAGCATTCCTGCCATTTTTTTAACATATTGCGTCCAAAAAAATACATAATTAGCTATTATTTTAAGAAAATTCAGTCATTTTACCCCTGTATCCGTTCCATGTCCGGAGTTTTTTCTCTGGTCTCATCCCGATTTTCTTTATGTTTTTCAATAACATCCTGACAGATTTCCATACCTTTATAACTGAGATAATCTTCCACCCGCCCCGTCTGCGTAAATTTTTCCCAAAAGCACTCTTTCATCCCGGTCACCTCACCTGTTCTTCTGTTTCACAGCGTCCATAAACGCTGCTCATTATTAGGTTGTCCAATGACTTATGGGATATACTTTATAATATCTGGCAACTTTTTTTACAGCCAAAACCCTTGACAAATTCGTTTAGATTCCCGCAATCTGTTCCAGAATCTCCAGTGATTTAAAACGCTTCTCCACATATACATCCAGATACCGCTCCATTACTTTTCCGAACTCGTCCAAAACCTCATCACTCAAAGTAAACGCAAACAGTTTTTCAATCGAAGATGTCTCTACGTACTGCATGGCATAAAGTGTCGAACTGTTCAGTTTTATTATGTCATACACGCTCCGGCTGCATGCACTGCAGACAATGCCACCTTTTTTTGCACTGAATAACAGGCTTTTCTCTGTACTTCCACAGGATACACACTGGAATACCTGCGGTCCTTCTCCGTTGATGCTCACCGCTTTCAGTTCAAAGATATACCGGACCAGACGCAGCGGAATCAGTCTCTTTGTAAGTGCCCGCATGCTTTGGTAAAGCAGCTTCAGCATTTCTCGTTCGTCATTCGATTCTCTGGTATAATAGTCTGCAAATTCCAGAAAATAAAACGCATAATATGCCGCTTCCACATCCGTCCTCAGCTCCGCGAAATAGTTGGAAATATCCGCAGACTGGATCGTATACGAAGTCCGCCCTTCGAACATCGAAAAGACACCAAAAGAACAGGGAGCCGTGACCCCCGCCAAATGGCTCTGCGGACGTCTGGCCCCCTTGGCAAATGCAGATATTTTTCCTCTCTCCTTTGTCAGGATCACGACCCGTCTGTCGTATTCCCCGACCGGCGATGCCGAAAGTACCATCCCCGTCAAAGTGACGATCTGACTCATCTTTCCTGCCTCCTGCTTCCTGCATATTTTCAGGTCTGCCTTGTTCTCTTTCGTTTCATTTAAAGTCGATTATTCTTCATCTTCCCGGTAGCCAAAGTTCTTAATCAGGAAATCACTATCCCGCCAATCCTTCTTCACTTTGACCCACAATTGAAGATTCACCTTCATATCCAGCATTTTCTCAATCTCAAATCGCGCAGTGCTGCCAATTTTCTTAAGCATGGCTCCCTGTTTTCCGATAATGATTCCCTTGTGGGAGTCCCGCTCACAGATGATCGTAGCCTCAATATCCATCACTTTCTTGCGCGCCTTCATTTTCTCGATCGAAACTGCAATCCCGTGCGGGATCTCTTCGTTCAGACAGTGCAATGCCTTCTCCCGGATGATCTCTGCAACAATCTGCCGCTCCGGCTGATCCGTGACGGTATCCTCATCGTAAAACTGCGGGCCATACGGAAGATATTTCATAATTACCTTCAGCAGTTCTTCGGTATTATCTCCTGTCCTTGCGGAAACCGGAACGATATCCGCAAAATCAAAGATCTCACTGTATTTCGCAATACACGGAAGCACATCTTCTTTTTTCACAGAATCCACTTTATTGATCACCAGAACGACCGGTGTATTCACCTTTTTCAGCTGCTGTACGATATGCTGCTCGCCGGCTCCGATAAAGGTCGTGGGCTCGACCAGCCAGAGCACCACATCCACTTCATTCAGGGTACGTTCCGCAACATTTACCATATATTCACCAAGCTTATTCTTGGCTTTATGAATTCCGGGCGTATCCACAAAAACGATCTGCCCTTTCTCCGTTGTCAGAACCGTCTGGATCCGGTTTCTTGTCGTCTGCGGTTTGTTGGATGTGATCGCAATCTTCTGCCCGATCAGATAATTCATCAACGTTGATTTTCCCACGTTCGGTCTTCCGATGAGTGTCACAAATCCCGATTTATAATCTGCTCTCATGTATCCTCCTTCTCCTCGCTGCCCATTGCGGCCTTTCTTTCTAGAATAAATCCTTTACTTCCATAAAGACATCTTTTTCTTCTTCAATCTTCGCTTCATTTCCGATCACACAGATCTGATTTCCGGCAAGTACTGCCTTCGCCACAGGAGCCAGAGCGCGAATATCCTCCTGCGTAGCCTCAAGGATCTGCTGCCGTTCTGTACGAATCATCTCTTCACTCACATGATTCATATACAGATTCATGGAGCGATCCCCTTTTGCTGCCGGTGTCATCGGCTGATCAATATTGCTGATGGTCCCGATGATATATTTGGTCATGTCACGCTCACTTACGGTGAAATTCTCCAGATACTCCGGAACACCGTCATAGACTTCCAGCGTCTTTTTCAGGTTCGGATCACGATAAGACACAAAATATCCCTCACCAATCCGGTTGAAATTACTCATGCATCCGTAAGCTCCGCCCTTCACGCGGATGTTAACCCAGAGATATTCATAGCTCATAATCACCTTCAGAATCTGAAGCGCTCCGGTATAGGATTCGCCCGCATCGATAAAGTTTCCGGCCTTTGCGGCAAACTGTACTTTAGATGAGGTCTTGAAGCCTTCATTTTTCTGCTCGCACCGGATCACGCATGCCGGCTTTGCTTCCTGCTCATCAAACAATGCCATGTTCAGCTTCTCGAGTTCATTCTCCAGTCCGGCAAGACCTTCTCTAGATGCTGTGTAACTTACCATCATATTTCCTCTGCAGAACAGGGTTTTTACCAAAGACTGCAGTATCGTTATCAGTTCTTCTTTCTCTTTTTCAAAATGTTCTTCCATTCGGCTGACATTCTGGTAGTACTCAATACCGCTTGTCATATCCTTGAATCTGGAGATTGGAGAACGATAAGACATCGCCCGCAGCGCAGACGCAGAGTGTCCTGAAGACAGGAAACGTGCCTGCATCCGTGATTTATTCATGGACAGGATCTCCTTCAAACGTTTCTCATCATCCAGTTTCGAACAAATGAGGATCTCCTGCATCATCTCAAGTGCAAATGGAATCTTCTCATACAGCGCCTTGGTCTTAATCTCAAATGTCGCTTTAAATTCTTTTTCTTTTACCTTTGTCACATCCGGATATAATTCGAGAGAGGTCCCGATTCCTCCGGTATTGACATTGATTTCATTAAACAATTCACCGTAATCATAATGCTCCGTATCGATGATTCCGAGCACTGCCTGCAACACACCGACATACGGAAGCTGTTCCGCCGGAACTTCTGACAGATCGAACATCAGATCCAGATATCCGATTCCGTTCGTCTCAATCTCATGGAATACCACCGGAACTCCCGCCAGAGTCATCTCCTCATTGTAAACCGGAGCGATTTCCCTTGAGATATCTTCTCTTTCCAACATCGGGATCTTCTCCAGTTCTTCCTGACTGGACGGCTCCTCCTGATACTCCAGAAGCCGTCTGGTATCCTCTACCAGTTTCTCGATTTCCGCATCGCTTAAGGAGGCCTTATATGCCTGCAGTTTATCGTGAAGTTCTGCATCCAGGCGCGCAGTGCGTCCCTGTTCCGGCAGTACGGTCACAATAGAGCCATGCGGATTATCCAGCAGATATTTCTGGATCAATTCTTCAAAATATCCGTTCTTCACCTGTTTTTTCATAAACGCAAATGTATCCAATGCCTCCACATGGATGAACGGTTTTGTCTCATCGTAAAGCCAGCTGTCAAAAATCTGAAGCCCATACATGAGTCCCTTCGGATATCCTCCGAAATCTGCTTCTCTGTAACGGAATTCATGATAATTGATTCCCGCCTCAAGTGCTTTGGGATCCATGCCCTCTTCCACGATCTTCTTTAATGTACTTTCAATGATACGGACAAATTCGTCTTTCTGATCTTCATTTGCATTTTTTGCGACCACAGAGAAAATCGGTTGGTAAATACTGTTATCATAAGAACCGGTAATATCCTTTCCGATTCCGGCATCCATAAGCGCCTTCTTAAGCGGTGCCCCCGGCGCAGAGAGGAGTGCATAATCCAGAATCTGAAACGCAAGGTAAAGCTCTCTGTCCAAACTCGTTCCGACTACTTTATTATAAGAAAGATAGGTATTATCTTCCAAAGGTTCATTACTGGAAACCGAATATTTCATGGAAAGGTCACGTACCGCATCAAATGGCTTCTGGAGATGAATCTCAGAATCCACCTCGATCTTATCATATTTACAGAGGTATTCCCGATCCAGCCATTCCAGCTTTTCAGCCATATCCATATCGCCATACAGATAAATGTAACTGTTTGACGGATGATAGTAAGTCCTGTGGAAATCCAGATATTCTTCATAAGTCAGATTCGGGATCTCATCCGGATCCCCGCCGGACTCATTTGCATAAGTCGTATCCGGGAAAAGCGAATTCAGAATCACCCGATCCAGCACACCGTCCGGAGAAGAAAATGCGCCCTTCATTTCATTGTATACCACGCCGTTATAAGACAATTCCCCGTCCTTGTCCTCCAGCTGGTAGCTCCATCCCTCCTGGCGGAAGATTTCTTCATGCTTATAAATATTAGGATGAAGCACGGCATCCATATAGACATCCATCAGATTCTGAAAATCCTTATCATTACAGCTTGCGATCGGATACACCGTCTTATCCGGATACGTCATGGCATTCAAAAAGGTGTTCAGAGATCCTTTGACCAGTTCCACAAACGGATCCTTAGCCGGGAATTTCTCCGATCCGCAGAGTACCGTATGCTCCATGATATGCGGCACACCGGTACTGTTCTTCGTCGGTGTGCGGAATGCAATGTTAAAGACTTTGTTATCATCATCATTGGAAATCAACAGCACTCTTGCCCCGCTCTTTTTATGCTTCAAAAGTGCACCTTCTGATTTCAGATCATCCAGTTTGCGCTGCTCAATCACCTCATATGCAGCCAGTTTTGTCAAATCCATGTTTCTGTTCCTCCCAATTCTATCTTGTAATGTTATATTCTTTCTTATCATAATGATATATGTTGTTATTTGCATTATAAAAAACGATACTTCATACTGTGCATATGAAACAGTTTATCACACCCGTTCAAAATGTACAAGGGTTCGGAATTTGTTCCTCCCTTCCTTTGTAACATTTCATTCTTGCGACTGAACGGAGTGTTTTCATTCCAGAATTTCTGGTTTGGGGCAGTGCCAAGATATTGTCTTTACGGGTTATTCTACAATTCCATTCCAATAAACCGTAACATATCACTGCTCCCTGTGTACCATTTTCTCATATGCATAACAGCATAAAAAAACCGCTGCACTTTCCTCATAATGCAACGGTTTTCCTATTTTATGCCTCTTCAGCCGGATTCAGTTTACTAATTACAAACAAGGTTCCAAGCATCAGAACGATTCCGATTGGAAGAGCGATCCATGCGCTCTGTACAAAACCTGCTACGATGTAAGTTACAAAGGATACGGCCGCACAGGTGATTGCATACGGAAGCTGCGTATTTACATGATTGATATGGTTACTCTGGGCTCCTGCGGAAGCCATGATCGTTGTATCGGAAATCGGTGAGCAGTGGTCACCACACACTGCCCCTGCCATACATGCAGAAATAGAAATGATCATCATCGTTTCATTTCTTCCTTCAAATACTGCAACAACGATCGGGATCAGGATACCGAAAGTACCCCATGATGTTCCGGTCGCAAATGCGAGGAAACATGCTACCAGGAAAATGATTGCCGGAAGCAGATTCATAAGTCCCTGTGCACTGGTTTCCATCATACCAGCTACAAACTCTTTCGCGCCAAGACTGTCTGTCATCGCCTTCAGGGTCCATGCAAAGGTCAGGATCAGGATTGCAGGAACCATTGCCTTAAATCCGTCCGGGATGCAGGACATACAGTCGCTGAAGCTCAACACTTTTCTTACCACATACAGAATGATTGTGATGATAAATCCGAAGAAGCTTCCCAATACCAGGCCAACAGAAGCATCACTGTTGGAGAATGCTTCTACAAAGCCGACCCCGTCAAAGAAACCGCCTGTATAGATCATTCCGATCACGCAACAGATGATCAGGGAAAGGATTGGAATCAGCAGATCGATCACCTTGCCCTTACCGTTATCGGTCATATCCTCCTCCGCATTTGCATACGGACGATCCGGAGTTGTATAAAGATCACCTTTTTTTGCATTTGTTTCATGAACTTTCATTGGTCCATATTCTACTTTCATCAGAACCATTCCCACCATCATTACGATTGTAAGCAATGCATAGAAATTATAAGGGATTGCACGAATGAAAATGGAAAATCCGTCTTCACCTTCAACAAAACCAGTCACTGCAGCAGCCCAGGAAGAAATCGGTGCAATAATGCAGACCGGTGCAGCCGTAGCGTCAATCAGATATGCAAGCTTTGCACGGGATACATTCTGTTTGTCTGTAACCGGACGCATTACACTTCCGACTGTCAGACAGTTAAAATAGTCATCAATGAAAATCAACACACCCAGAAGAATGGTCGCAAGCTGAGCGCCTGCTCTGCTCTTGATATGGGAACTTGCCCATCTTCCGAAAGCCGCAGAACCACCCGCTTTGTTCATCAGGCAGACCATTGTTCCCAGGATTACAAGGAACACCAGAATACCCACATTGTAGCTGTCTGATAATACTCCGATAATTCCGTCCTGGAAAATGTGTGTGATCGTTCCTTCAAATCCGAATCCTGAATAGAAAAGACTTCCTACCAGAATTCCAATAAACAGGGAACTGTACACTTCCTTTGTGATCAGTGCAAGTGCAATCGCAACGATCGGCGGAACCAGTGCCCAGAAGCTCGCGTACATTGACGGCACATATTCCTCTGCCTCTTCAGCCGCAAGTGCCACCAGCGGGCAACAGCTTACCGAAACGATAAGTGCTGCAAACGCGTAAAGCATTTTTTTCAATTTTTCTCTCATTTTTCATCCTCTCTTTTCCATAAAAAATACCATGAATAACGCTTTCCCGTAAGGCGCATTCATGGCATAATTCTTCTGTAAATTCATCATTCGGTCCATATCCTTGATAGCGCTCCACATACGTGACAGTCCGATACATATTCTGTACCGTCCCAGAAACCGACTTTGGGAAATCAGTCTCTTCGGCGGACTCCCCTTTCACAGCGATCGCCTTCCCGGCTATATGATCTCTGCTACTCATGAATTCCGCGCCTCTATCCAGCTCTTTATTCATATAGTTATACTTGTAACATTTTTATGGAGTCTTGTCAATGTATTTCCCGCTATTAACAGACTTTTCCTGATTTAGTTTCGAAAAACCATATAAATTCTTTGATGCTTTTCATCGTTTCTATTCCCTATGATAAATCTCATGAAACCGCTTATAAAGAGGTGACAGCTTCCCATAGATCTCCTTGTATACATCTGTATACAACTCATCATAAACCTGATGAATTTTCTCATCCGGCTCAAACCTATCCTTTTCATGGACCATTGCTTTTACCCCATCTTCATAGCTCTCAAACACCCCGATTCCCACGAATGCGGCAAGTGCACAGCCGATTCCGGTAGCCTCATATGTCTGTGTCCTCACAACAGGCAGTCCAAACATGTGGGCCGTGATCTGACAGATCTCATCACTCTGCGATCCTCCTCCTCCGAGATAGATTGCCTGAAATTTATGACCGGCTCTCTGCTCCATCACTTTCATTCCGTCGATCAATGCGAAATTAATTCCTTCAATAATCGCGCGATACAGATGGATCCTGGTATGAGCATCCGAAAATCCTATGATTGCTCCTCTTGCAGTCGGCATCGTGATATTCGGCGTAAAATATGGTTGGAACAGAAGTCCCTCACAACCTTCCGGAACGTTTTTGAGACTCTGATTAAGAAGTTTCTCCGGAGAAATACCCAGTCTCTTTGCCTGAATCACCTCTTTTGCCACAAACTCTTTCTTAAACCATGACACCAGCCAGTATCCACGAAAAATCTCAATTTCCGGATTATAGCATTCCCGGATGATTGCCGGGTAAGGTGGAATAAACCGCTCCGGTTCCAGATAACGATCCATCATAAAGGTAATCGTTGCAGTAGTCCCCAGACCTACCGCCGCCTTCTCTTTAGTCACACAGCCAAGCCCCAATATCTCGCAAGCCTTGTCCGACCAGACTCGCCGCGGCATCCGCCATATGCCCTGTCATTTTGTAAATCAAATATCCGCTCAGAAGCAGGTATTTGTCCGTCTTTTCCCATATGTCCGGTTCTTCTTCCATGGCTTTAGTCCCCCGTCATTTTATTTGATATCGTCTCTTAAGAACCTCTTTTCTTCTTCTTTCAGATCAAGTCCCAGCGTTCCGCCCGGATTCATAACATAATCTTTATCAAAATACTCTTTCAACGCTCTGAAAACTCCGTATTCCGTTCTTCCAAGCTGTCCCTCGAGCCATGGCGCAAACATTTTGCCAATTCCGTGATGATGACTCATGGAAGCTCCGGATTTCTGGATGGCATCCAGAATCGTGCTGTGATAACGCTTAAATTCTTCTGCATCATCCATTCTTGTGATAAAAATGAAATACAGATTTGCCCCCTGCGGATAGCAATGTGACATATGCGTCGTCACGATCGTATTCGGAAGTGCATGGCAGACTTTGCGCACCTCGCGGTGTACTTTCTCCATATTGGACCAGTTGACGGTACATTCCAGTGTATCCGTGATTATACCGAAATCCAACAGCGTGTCTCTTAAATACGGATCATTGAAACGTCCCTTCTCCCAGCTTTTTGTAACAAAAGAAGTGAGACTCATCGCACCATATTTATATGCGATGCGTTTGATATTTTTGGCAACATTTTTGGAATAGCCTTTCTCCCCATCTGTAAATCCAAGGAACAGACAGCGCTGCATATCCCGATATCCTCTCACATCCAAAAGGTTCCAGAGCGGGGTATCGTCTACATTATAGAGACGTAGCATCAGGTTCGTCTCCTCCGGATCAGATAACCGGAAAACAGAGGCAAAACCGGCTTCACACTGCATCATCTCTCTCGCCGCTGCCTGAGCCACTTTCCAGTTCTTAAAGATGAAAGAAAAACGTTTTCTGTTTTCCGGCATCCAGCGGAATATCTGTGACATGCTCCCACTACTTAAGCCCTAAAGCTTTGAAGTAGGGGCTTCTTACTCAATAACCCGATAGGGCTAAGTATCAATAAGCTATCCCCGCGTGCCCCGCGGTTCTT
>NZ_JBQHSE010000040.1:0-18087 GCF_052066395.1 Bariatricus sp. HCP28S3_A4
TGAATATATTATCCTAGAGATTTCTGTATCAATCAAAGCCTAACGGCTGTTCAGCTTCGCATTTCGGCCGTTTTGCTCCGCAAAACCGGCCGTTGGGACGCGCCATATGCAATCGGAAAAGCGCATATGCCAAACTCCATATGTATGTCAAAAACTCCCACGCAAAATAAGTGCAATGGAAGTTCCTTTTTTAACTATTTAATTTCTTTTTCCTATCACCAACAGTGTACAACTTCTGAGCGATAGCCGCCTGTTGGGTTTAAGGTGGATGGAAGGACACTTAAAACAAATTCCTTTCAACCACCTATTTCTGCTTCATCTGAAGAAGAAAATCTCCGATCAATTCATAAAAAGTCACCTCTATCCGGCAAAACCAAATAAATTCGAATTTACTTTCTTCTCTCATACTCCGCAATCAGTAACGGCTGAATCAACGGATAAGTCCATTCATCTGGTAATTCATCCAGCAAGACCACCTTTTCCATTTCACTGTGCAATTCTTCTTCAAACTCTGTTATATCTGCAAAATACAGCATTCCATATGTTTCTTCGCCTGTATCATTTACTCTATTTTTCCCTGTAACAGAATATACGCAAATGGGGGTTATTGAAAACTCAAGTGCCCCAGTTTCTTCTTTCAGCTCTCTCCTGGCTGTATCTTCAATTAACTCTCCAGCTTCTCTATGACCACCTGGTACTTCATAAGTATCTCTATCTCTATGTTTACAAAACACCCATTTACTATTTGATTTGGAAATTATAACAGCAAATTTCAACAAATCATCATCACTGCTTATTATTTCTCTTATAGTTGTAATCTCCTCACTTTTGACAAGGTTGACCTTTTTCGGTTGCTCAAACTGATAGCACTCTTTAATCAATTTGCAGACCGTATCATCTACGCCTGCTTTTTGTTTCCGCCATAAGTACCTCCGTGATATTTTATCTTATTTGCTCTGCACCTACCACCTATCACAATCCCCTGGTCAATTCAAATCTTTCTCATATTAGATTTCTCATCATCAAATGTATTCAAAAATTCCCTGAATAGCATCAGATACGTTAATCATTTCTGAAATTGGCAATCTATCTACTTTCTTGTAACCACGAAGCGACATATCTAACAACGCAAGTTTTTCACATTGTATATAGCCTTCATTTTCTTCTGTATCCATCCATATATGAAGAGGACCCGGAGTAGAATTTTTAATAATTGGACATCCAATTATTTCACCACTAGTATTAAAAAAATCCTTACTAACCACCAATACGGGATGTTTTATTTTTTCAATTTTGAGAATATCTCCTTGATGTAAAAATTCCATTACCATACCTCTCTTCCGGCAGGTTCACCCCAATCATATTCGCCATCAAGCATTAGCTTTCCATCAAACTCAGCGGCTCTCTCTTCCAAAGTTTTATGACGAAATGGTTTCACCAAAGTGATTACACCATTTGATACCGTGACATCCAAAAACTCATTCAATGTGACTCCTGCACTTCTCAACACTTCTTTTGGCAATCTAATTCCTTGACTATTTCCCCATTCTTTTACCTGTGCTTGCATATAGATACCTCCTTATGCTTAGTATATACATAGTATATACTAAATAACAGAAAATATCAATTAAATTCTCTTGATAGCAATAAATGTGCAGATAAATATGTTTGTAACGAAATGCTGATTTCATTCTAATATGCTTCTTTGTAGATGAAGGAAATGCACTTAAAAACGTTTTCTGTATACGCGGGATGGTTCTCCATTGATATCGTTCATCATTTACAAGGAGCAACACTTTCACATTTTCGCCTACATAGGCGGGAGTCATCCCTCATCTGATAGATCTATTTCATAGCCACAAATTTTGCATCTTCTTCATCGAAATAGTCATCCATATTACTGCTAAATCCGCTTGCCTTCCAAGCTTGTTCAAATGTAATATCTTTTATATTACTCAAGAAGACAAATGTGCTGTCTTTAGTTGAATTATTCATTCTACCTGTAATTTCCAATCTATATTGGTATGTATAATCGTCTGTTTTCCAAGTCTCGTCACTCATTTCATAATACCTGACCATAGTAACCAGCTTATCATTTTCAAAATATTCTTCAACGAATTCTGAGTTCGTCACCTCATAAGTCTTGATTACAGATGGTTCTGTTTGAGCGGAAGCAGGTTTCGTCCATTCACCTGTATCAACATTCTTTTGTAACACAAGTTCATATCCACCATCTGCACGACAAAAATAGATTTCTGCATCATTTTCATCCAAGTCTAATTCAAATTCGCTTTTTGCACCAAATGAACTATTAAGTCCTCCAAAAGTTGAAAAAAAAGTAAGGTAATGTGGTTTTACCCCACCACCACCATCCTTAAAACCTCTTATATATCCCATAGACGACATAACCCCGACATCGAAATTCAACTTTTTTCCATCTTCTGATACGGAATATTCAGTTAATACCACATCTGTTCTCCTTCTAAATCCCGCTCCAATAAAAAAGGATAAAACCAGTACACCTATGACTATTATTGTAACAATAACTATCTTCTTTTTCTTCATACGAGGAACCCTCCCGACTTATATTTATCTATTGATTATCGAAGAAATAACCGGTTTCTCTTCTCTATCAAATAGTGGTGTCATCCCACCAGCATTTCCACTTGCGTGAAAGACATAGTTTACACCACAGACTTTTTCCTTATTCATAAACCTTCCTCTCTTTATCAAATTCTTGAATGTGATATAGTGTAATTTTACCCTCTCCACCATTACGGCTGAAAAATAACTTTTCCAGAATATAACCGTGAATTTTAATTATCAATTACGGCTGCAATACACCTTTTGTTATTTGTAACCGTTTGATTCATTTAAATTTACGGCTGTAATCAAATTTTTGTATTCTGAGCCGTTTGATTTGCCTATATTCCACGGCTACAATCAAGATTTCTGTATCTCGAGCCGTTTTGTTCCTTTATTTCTACAGTTACATACCTATTCTTTCATATTATAGCCGTTCCGCGCTGTAAAATCCATCCCATACTAATAAATCTATTCTAATAATAAATCCACTCCTCGCCCGGCGCACCACTTAAAAAGATCCCCTGGACTTTTTTGACGTATGCATGACAAAAAAACTCCCATCACACGATAAGTGAAATGGGAGTTTTTTTATTAACTAATTAATTTCTTTATATCTGTCACCAGCGGTGCATTACTTCTGAGCGATAGCAGCCTGTGCTGCAGCCAGACGTGCGATCGGTACACGGAATGGTGAGCAAGATACATAGTCAAGACCGATCTTGTTGCAGAATTCTACAGAAGACGGATCTCCACCGTGCTCTCCACAGATACCGATGTGAAGCTTCGGATTAACCGGTTTTCCTAAGTTAATAGCCATTTCCATTAACTTACCAACACCATTCTGATCAAGTTTAGCAAACGGATCATTCTCGAAGATCTTAGCATCATAGTATGCGTTCAGGAACTTACCAGCGTCATCACGTGAGAAGCCGAATGTCATCTGTGTCAAGTCGTTTGTACCGAAGCAGAAGAAGTCAGCTTCTTTAGCGATCTCATCAGCTGTAAGAGCAGCTCTTGGGATCTCGATCATAGTACCTACTTCGTATTCAAGGTCGATGCCTGCAGCAGCGATTTCTGCGTCTGCAGTCTCAACAACGAATTTCTTAACGTATTTTAACTCTTTGATCTCGCCAACCAGCGGAATCATGATTTCCGGTTTAACTGCCCAATCCGGATGAGCTTTTTTAACATTGATAGCTGCACGGATAACAGCCTTTGTCTGCATCTTAGCGATTTCCGGATAAGTTACAGCAAGACGGCATCCACGATGTCCCATCATTGGGTTGAATTCATGCAGAGAATCGATAATAGCTTTGATCTGCTCTACAGTCTTACCCTGAGCATCAGCAAGTTTCTTGATATCTTCTTCTTCTGTCGGAACGAATTCATGAAGCGGCGGGTCAAGGAAACGGATAGTAACCGGATTTCCTTCCAGTGCTTCGTAAAGTGCTTCGAAGTCTCCCTGCTGTTCCGGAAGGATTTTCTCAAGTGCAGCTTCTCTTTCTTCTACAGTCTCAGCACAGATCATTTCACGGAATGCATCAATTCTGTTTCCTTCGAAGAACATATGCTCTGTACGGCAAAGTCCGATACCTTCTGCTCCAAGTTCACGAGCTTTCTTAGCATCTGCCGGTGTATCAGCATTTGTACGAACTTTCATTGTTCTGTATTTGTCAGCCCATCCCATGATTCTTCCGAATTCGCCTGCGATCGTAGCATCAACAGTCGGGATGATTCCATCATAGATGTTACCTGTAGATCCATCAAGAGAGATCGGATCTCCTTCATGGAATTCTTTTCCGCCTAATGTGAATTTCTTGTTTTCTTCATCCATTGTGATATCGCCGCATCCGGATACACAGCAGGTTCCCATACCACGAGCTACTACAGCAGCGTGAGATGTCATACCACCACGAACTGTCAGGATACCCTGAGCAGATTTCATACCTGTAATATCTTCCGGTGAAGTTTCAAGACGTACAAGAACAACTTTTTCTCCTCTTGCAGCCCATTCAACAGCGTCATCAGCTGTAAATACGATCTTACCGCAGGCAGCTCCAGGAGAAGCTCCAAGTGCTTTTGCCATTGGTGTAGCAGCCTTAAGTGCTGCAGCATCAAACTGCGGATGAAGCAGTGTATCCAGGTTACGAGGATCGATCATTGCAACTGCCTCTTCTTCTGTTCTCATTCCTTCATCAACAAGATCACATGCGATCTTCAGAGCAGCCTGAGCGGTTCTCTTACCGTTACGTGTCTGAAGCATGTACAGTTTACCATGTTCAACAGTAAACTCCATATCCTGCATATCTCTGTAGTGTGTTTCCAGCGTCTTGCATACTTCTTTGAACTGTTTGAATGCTTCCGGGAATTTCTCTTCCATTTCAGAAATGTGCATTGGTGTACGAACACCGGCAACAACGTCTTCACCCTGAGCATTTGTAAGGAATTCTCCGAACAGTCCGTTATTTCCTGTAGCCGGGTCACGTGTAAATGCAACACCTGTACCACAGTCATCACCCATGTTACCGAATGCCATCATCTGTACGTTAACAGCAGTTCCCCATGAATACGGGATATCGTTATCACGACGATATACGTTAGCTCTCGGGTTGTCCCAAGAACGGAATACGGCTTTGATTGCTCCCATTAACTGTTCCTTCGGATCAGACGGGAAATCAGCACCGATTTTTTCTTTATATTCAGCTTTGAACTGATTAGCAAGTTCTTTCAGATCGTCTGCTGTAAGTTCAACGTCCTGTTTAACGCCTCTTTCAGCTTTCATCTTGTCGATCAGTTCTTCGAAGTATTTCTTACCTACTTCCATAACTACATCTGAATACATCTGGATAAATCTTCTGTAGCAGTCCCAAGCCCAACGAGCATTGCCGGACTTTTCAGCAAGTACAGCGACAACTTCTTCGTTCAGACCAAGGTTCAGGATTGTATCCATCATACCTGGCATAGATGCTCTTGCACCAGAACGAACTGAAACAAGAAGAGGATTCTCTTTGTCACCGAATTTCTTTCCTGTGACTTCTTCCATCTTTGTGATAGCTTCCATGATCTGTGCCATGATTTCATCATTGATCTGTCTTCCGTCTTCATAGTACTGTGTACAAGCTTCTGTTGTGATTGTGAAGCCCTGAGGTACCGGAAGTCCTAAAGCGGTCATTTCAGCAAGGTTGGCACCTTTTCCACCAAGCAGGTTTCTCATGGTAGCGTTACCTTCTGTAAACATGTAAACCCATTTTGTTGCCATTTTACTTTTCCTCCTCGTATTTGATTGAAAAAATAGATGTATATAAAACATGAAAAGCACGACTTTACAAACTGAATAAAGCCGTCGCTCCCCTTATCTTATAACCCCAATCATGCGGTTTTCCGCACTAATATTGTAAAGGTTTTGGTAAAATTCGTCAAGCGTTTTTCCTGATGTTGGAATATTTCTCTCCGGTACTCTGTTATTTTGCAATATTCGCCTGGTTTTCTATTTCTGTTGGTTCCTGCTCTGCATTCGCAATCAGGTATTCTACAAACCGTTTCGCTCCGTCACTGTGAGGTGTATTTACCATCATTCCCACATATACCTCGTCATAAGTCAGGCCAAACGTATCTTTTATAAATCCGGTATTTTCAAAAATCAGACTGCCGGATGTAAATCCATCCTGACCTTCGTAATCCTCATAAATTTCTTTCGTACAGATCATAACATCGACCGACTGCGCTCCGATCAGTGTCGTAAGCGCGATCTTCGAATTGGAATCTTCATTGTTCGCACTGAGATTCGCATTGATCGTAACAACGTCATTTTTTTCCTCGGCTCCCATCCATTCTTTGACATCATTCTGAAGCGCTTCAATCTGATCCGCATCCATATTGGCACCAAGAATTGCAACACTTACGACCTCATTTTTCTGCATTCCCTGATACATTGTAAATCCCAGATAAATGAGGGCAACCACCGCCAGAGCACCGGCAAACCATAGTTTGTAATACGTCCATATGTAATCCAGCTTTTCCATAAAGTTCATGGATTTCAGTTTTTCAATTTCCATCTGTCTTTTTTCTTTCTTCGTCAGATCCGATTCATACTTGTGCTCCATTGGTATTTCTCCTGTTTCTTTTTTCGTTTTTCTATGCCTTCGAAGGAACGTGTAATCCCCTTTTGAAAGTATAACATATTTACTTTGAAATGCATCTCATTCTTGTGTTTTTCATAGACTTTTCACATTTTCATCTTCCGTTTTTCATTGCTTTTCCCCTGCCTTTTCAGTATACTGTATTTAGGATATTTTACGTTAAGAAAAGAGGGTTTCCCAATGAACAGATTATTTAATATCGACAATCCGGTGATGCAGTTTCTGTCAAAAATGTTCGATCTGGTCGTACTGAATCTCATTTTCATTCTGAGCTGTATCCCCATCATCACGATCGGCGCTTCCATCAGCGCACTCTACTATGTCTGCCTGAAGATGCTCCGCGGAGAGGATCCTTACATATGGCAGAATTTCTGGAAATCATTCCGTCAGAATTTCAAACAGAGTACAGCTGTATGGTTGCTTTTTCTTGCAGCTGTTGTAATCCTTGGAATGGATTTCTATATTATTAATTCCCAGGATACTACAATTTTTGCAATTATCCGTGTCGCTCTCTGGATTGTATGCGGAATCCTTGCATGCATATTTATTTATGTGTTCCCGATCATCTCGCATTTCGTATGTACGACCAAACAGGCAATCAAAAATGCTGTGCTGATGACGGTTGGCCATCTTCCATACAGCATTCTGCTTTTCCTGCTTCACGGAATTATTATATTTCTCTGCCAGTATTCAGCAAATACATTTGCCCTTGTGATCGTGCTCAGCGGAGTCTGCGGATTTTCCGTTATTGCTTTTACAGCCTGCATTATTTTTGACCGGATCTTCAAGAAATATGAACCGGAGACTCCTCCCACTCCCGAAAATCCGGATGGATTGATGATGGAATAATAGAATCGAACGCATTCATGATCATAACCATAAAAAAGTCCTTGTCGCACAAAACGCAGCATGGACTTTTCCTTTTCATTATTAAATTACCGCGCTTTTCCAACCTGGCCTACAGCATTTTCTGTACCCTGCAGGGTACCCCGTATGCCACAGCATTTGCCGGAATATCTTTCGTCACAACACTTCCTGCACCAATGGTTGTATTGTCTCCGATCGTTACTCCCGGCAATACGATCACACCGGCGCCAAGCCAGACTCCATTTCCAATGCGGACTGCTCTGTTATACTGCATACCCTGTCGGCGAAGATCGGCGTCAAGCGGATGTTCCGCCGTAGCGATGGTGACATTCGGTCCGATCATCACATCATCTCCAATGATCACATCCGCATCGTCCACAACGGTCAGGTTAAAATTAGCATAAACATTTCTCCCCAGATAACAATTGCAGCCCCAGTTTACACGCAGAGGCGGCTCGATCACGCAGTTTTCTCCGACAGACCCCAGAAGCTCCTTCAGAATTTCTTTTAATCTTTCCCGGTCAGAAGGCCTGGTATGATTGAACTCATACATCAGATCATTCATTTTCCATTGTTTTTCGTACAGAGCCGGATCGGTGCTGTTGTATAATTCTCCGTCTTCAGGAATCTCCGCCACTTTTTTATTATTCTCTAATTCTCCCATCTGTGTTTTTCCTCCTGTTTTCAAGTACGCCTCGGCGTACTTGCTGCGAGGTGCGCGTCATGCTTTGCATGACACAATACATCTGCGCACCTCTGCAATCCGCCGGAGGCTTTATCTTGGAAGGAGATTGGACTCCCACCAAGACATATTTGTCGCAATTCACCACCTATAGAGGTGGGAGTCATATCTTCTTTCAAGATAAAAAGGCGATTTCCCCTGAAGGAAACCGCCTCTATTTTGGAACTGTTTTATTTAACCTTTAATTCCGGACTGCGCAACACCTTCGATGAACTGCTTCTGGAAAATGAAGAACAGTACGATGATCGGGATAACCGCCATAACTGCTCCGGCCATCTGCATCGGATACTTGGTTGTGTACTGTCCCTGCAATGTAGAAAGGGCAGGACCAAGTGTCATCATCTTCGGTGATGTATTTACGATCAACGGCCACATAAAGTCATTCCATGCAAACTTCGCTGTAAAGATTACCAGTGATACAATACCCGGTTTTATGAGCGGAAGCATGATCTTTCCAAAAATCTGGAAACGGTTGCATCCGTCAAGCAACGCTGCCTCTTCCAGTTCCTTCGGCAGAGACATGAAGAACTGTCTCAGGAGGAATGTACCGAACGCACTGAAAAGGTTCGGAATGAACAGAGCTGGAATCGTGTCCAGAAGACCCATCTTCTGGATGATCAGATACTGAGGAATCAGGAAAATCTGTCCCGGAACCATAAGTACTGATAAAATAATGACAAAAATAATGTTTTTGAACGGGAAGTCAATTCTGGCAAATCCATATGCCGCCATGGAACAGAAGGATACCTGTACCACAGTTGTGGCTACCGTTGAAATGATTGTGTTCAGGTACACCCTTGCAAACGGGAGTGCCGAAACGATCTGCGCATATGCATCAGTCAAAAACTGCTTCGGGAAGATCGTCGGCGGAATCTGCATTGCTTCGCCAACGCTCTTAAATGATGTAAGCACCATCCAGATGAACGGGAACACCATAATTCCAACTCCGGCAAGAAGAATCAGATGCACGAAAAAATGTCTTACATTTGCTTTGTTTTTCATCTTTTTTCTCCTTCCTAGTCGTAATTAACCCATTTCTTCTGACCAATCAGCTGGAATACTGTAATCAGCATGATGATTGCGAAGATAAAGATTGAAATAGCTGCTGCATATCCTTTATATCCGTAGTCGAATGCCTTTCGGTAGAACAGCATTACTACCGTCTGGGTAGATTCATACGCCGGATTTGTCTTTCCTACCATCATGTAGATTACATCGAATACCTGGAATCCACTGATAATAGAAGTAATCATAACGAAGAAAATCGTTGGTGACAGCATCGGAATCGTAATCTTGAAGAACTGAGCGAAAGGACCAGCTCCGTCAATTGCCGCCGCTTCATAATAAGATTTTGAAATTCCCTGCATACCTGCCAGAAGAATAATCATATTATATCCGACAGTCATCCACAGACCAACTATCATGATGCAATATAGTGCTGTCTTCGGGTCTGTCAGCCATCCGTGCCCTTCTCCTCCAAGGGCACGAATCGCGCTGTTAAGAATACCCATTTTTTCATTGTAGATCCATTTCCATACCATGGAAACTGCCGCTGCCATTGTTACGGATGGAAGGAAATACAATGTTCTGTAAATGGACGTTCCTTTAATTTTGGAATTCATAAGTGCTGCAATGCAGATTGACAGGAATAATCCAACCGGTACAGTGATGATTACATATTTCAGCGTATTACCGAAGGTTCTCCACACCTCTTTATCCTGGAACATCTCAATATAATTCTGAAGTCCGACAAATGTTGATACATTAAATTTATTTACATCATTAAAACTGAACCACACGTTCTGAATAAAGGGCCAGATATAGAACACCAGAAGTCCAATGGTAACCGGCGCGATAAATACGTACGCCGCAAACCAGTCTTTTTTCTGGCGGCTCGTTGCTTTTTTCTTCGGCACAGTCGTTTTCACTTTACCACCAGTCATATTCTCACCTACTTCATCTACTATTTTGCAAGGAGAGCGTCTGCTTCTTCCTTAAGCTGTGCACAGGCATCTGCCAGAGTCAGTTCTCCGCTGTAAGCCTGTTTCAGGTAGTTTGCTTCCATATCGTAAAGTTCTGCTGCTACAGAGCAAACTGGAAGCGGATAAGCTTCTTCTGAATGATTGGTATATGCTGCAAGGTTGTAAGCTTCATTCGCTTTTGCAAAGTATTCCTGAGCATCAGATCTTGCAGAAATAACTACACCTGTCTCGCCCTGGATCTTCTGAGCTTCAGAGCTTCCAAGCCAGATTGCGAATTCGATAGCTGCATCTTTATTCTTGCTGCCTTCATATACTGCATATCCAAGACCGTTGATACAGTTGTCTTCTACACCGTTGAAGGTCGGGATTTCTACACAGTCGATCTTGTCAGCGATTGCATCGTTGCTTGCATATTCCGGAACCATGTAAGAACCTGCAAAGTTCATAGCAAGCTGATTTCCTTCGAACATAGCATCAGCAGAGGTTTCTGCAAGGGATGCTGCACTCGGAGAGAGCCCTTTGTCGATGAAGTCGATCCAGCACTGGATACCTTCCATTGTCTTCGGATCTGTATATCCTGTTTCTGTCTTATCTTCATTTAAAATGTATCCGCCGTTAGCGTATACGGTCTGATAGTACCATGTCTGGAAGTCAACCGGGCATGCGAATGGATATACACCGTCATCCAGTCCTGCTGCCTGTAATTCTTCTGCCTTAGCAAGCAGATCTTCATAAGTCATATCGTCTGTCGGATATTCCACATTTGCTTTGTCAAAGATTTCTTTGTTATACCATAAAGCATTGGTATCGAAATCTTTCGGTACTGCGTAGTTTACACCATCACGAACGTAGTTATTTACCAGAGCTTCCGGGAAGCTGTCGTTGATATCAGAAGCTGCAACTGCCTCTGTCATATCTGCAAGGATTCCACCTTCTACATAAGAGTCAAGATGCAGTACGTTCAGCCAGAACACATCCGGAGCTTTTCCGCCGGTTGCTGCTGCTTCCAGTTTGGTCCAGTACTCTCCGCCTTTGTATGGTGTAAGCTGAATCTCGATTGTTACATCTTCATGTTCTTTTTCATAAGCTTCTACCATAGCTTCCATAGCCGGTCTCTGATTCTCATCCCAGATACCGAAGGTTAATTCTGTTTTTCCGCCTGAGCTTGCTGATCCGCCTTCTTCTTTGCCGCCGCATCCTGCCAAAAGAGATACGCCCATAACTGCTACCAGTCCTGCTGCTGCCAGTTTTTTGAAATTCTTTTTCATAATTTACACACTCCTTTTCTTCTAGGTTATTGGATTTTATCTTACTGAACCTGGCCGTTCAGAAGACAGTGATTTATATGATGCTTCTCATTCCCCCGAGAAGCCGCATATCTTAATTACGGAACGTATCCAGTTCCACCACTCTTCCGCCATGCAGCCGTGATTCTTCCGCTGCAAGCGCACAATAATGACTTTCCATCGACTGTTCCAGAGATGTCACATACGGGCTTTCTTCCTTTTCTCCGCTAAGTACATCCAGGAATTCTTCGATCATCTTCACATCTCCGCCGCCATGTCCTGAGAAATCATCCGAAAGACTTGCCACATCAATTCTTTCTTCTGTGACATCTGCGTTAAATCTGCGGATTACAATTTCATTATCTTCTATTTCTCCTGCCATATTCACGATCATCTCACCTTCGGTGCCCATGAATTTGGCGTATCTGGCAATTTCTGCTGTAAAGCCGCACATCGTAAAGCTCATCGTCGTTCCGTCTGTCATGTTCAGGTTCACGACCTGATGGTCAACTACATTGTTGTCACAATGATATACACATCTGCCGTAACGTCCTTCCCGGATTGCATCGTACAGCTTCTCTTCTGTCACTCCATCCGGGACCAGCACATCTAGCGGCCAGTTTCTGTTTCCCTTGCGATATCCGGCGGCCTTATTATCCAGATAGATCGCCTCTGCATCGAACGGACATGTTTCTTTCGCTTTGCATCCGTCCATACACCGCATCGCACAACCTTCCGGTGCCTTTTCCTTTTTGAAAAGATAGGTGCTTCCGAACGAACTCAACGAATCACATTTCTTTCCTGCCAACCACAGATATAAATCCATATCGTGGCAACACTTTTGCAGGATCATCGGACTCGTTTCATTGGAATTTGACCAGTTTCCTCTCACAAAGCTGTGTGCCATGTGGTACCATCCTACATTTTCTACAGCCATAATGGATACCACAGCCCCGATTTTTCCGGCATCCAGAAGTTCCTTTACTTTTCTGTAGATCGGTGTGTAACGAAGTACATGGCACACCACAACTTTCCGGTCACATTCCCGTGCTACTCTCACCAGTTCTCTGCACTCATCAAGCTCCGGCGAAATCGGCTTCTCAAGAAGTAAATGGTATCCTTTTCTGAGGGCCGGTATTGCATGTCCTACATGCTGTCTGTCCTGCGTTGCAATAAACATAACATCCGCAAGTTTCTCTTGTTTCAGCATTTCCTCTGCGCTGGAAAAACATTTTTCCTCCGGTATGTCATACTCTTCGGCTGTAAGTCTGACCTTTTCCGGATCCACATCGGCAATTGCGACTATTTTCATCTTTTCCGGGAAAATCTTTGCAGCTTTGGCATATGTATCTCTTCCCCTGCTGCCAAGTCCCGCAATCGCAACCGTGATACATCTTCCCATTATCATTCTCTCCTTTATGTGTAATTACATATTTCTACTATGCAATCTCATAAGTCTGTTTTTCAAAGTCAACCGTGACTGTTGTGCCATCGGCAAATGTGGTTTTCTGAACATTAGCATCCCCGTTTACCAGTTCATGACGTACCATTTCGCATTTGGCCACTTTCTCGTGGAGGTCGCTTACCACTTTGCTTCTTCGGATATCTTCTTCGATTGATCCCTTCACATCAGATTCAAAAGAACCGTCTGTATTCGGATATGCACCTTCACGGATCAGGTACGGTGCCCCGCCGTTCAGGAGTGCATACAACATATAATCTTCATTTTCACTTACTCTGTCCATCATCCACGGTTCAATCACACAGTCATGATAAACCAGATTATAGAGTGGAACCGGAATTCCTTCCTTCGGAGTTCCCGGCGCACGCATCATAAAGTCATACGGTGCGTAATGGCAGAACACCAGACTCGGAACACTCCAGTCACTCACCTCTTCCGAACTCGGAAGGATATTTTTGGACAGCAAGTATTCGAAACAACGGTTTCTGTAATCGTAGCAGTCTTTTCTTGTCATTCTGTGATGCGGATTTGCACATTCATCGCCTTCATTGCAGGTAAATACATCCAGATATGCACAGTCCAGATGAATGTCATGCTCTTCCAGGCTGGTGAAATTTCGTTTCACATAGTAAGGTGCCTGGGTTCCGCAAAGAAATGTCTGCGGTCCGCCCGCCCATCTCTTATGTCCCGGTACCGTGCCGTCTGCAAGCACGCACGCATAATGCTCGTCATAGCTCGGTGCGGTCAGATAATAATCCCTGTACTGGTCATGAATCCCAAACATGTATCCCAGTTCCTGCATTGTGTCGGCTAGGGATTTCATTCCTTCCCAGCCGCCTGCTTCCGCGCATGCCGGCGTGTAATCCGGATGCTGATTATCATACCCCGGTTGAGCCCATCCGTCAAGATGCAGGTAAAGCTTCTCCACACCCAGCTCATGAAGCTCGCGCATCTCCTTCTCACGCTCCGCGAACGTGACAACACGATTATTCTTCTCCGGATCTGCCGGATCGAAGAAATCGGAATTTTCCTGGACAGCCGTCTTGATTCCTTTATGTACAAATGCACATCCAATCAAATCATCTACCGACGGATTCTTTGCCGCCTTTTCAGCCAGCGTCTTAAGCCGTCCCTGTTCTTTCACATAGGTTCTGTACACCTTGCAGAGATCGTTGTAGTCACAGTCATTCAGGAAGCTGTATCTCATGATTCGGCGATACTCCATTTTCCCGAGACTCGGCTCATGCCATGTACCCACATGTGTATACGGTCCACCTGTCGGATGTTCCGCATAATATCCTGCATTCCACGGCGTTACACAAATCGCAATATATCCTGCGCGGTCTTTGACCTGCCCGTACCATGGCATATATCCGCCCGCTGTCCCGAAAAATCCGTCAAATGGGATAGGAGCCATCTCAGTCTCCCAGGTATTCGGTATCAGGAGCCCCTGCTGATGATTCAGAAGCGTATACCACTTCTCGTTCTTTTCATCAAACTCCATCTCACCAGGCCAATAGATCTTCCGAACCGTAAGTCCTTCCTCGTTAAGCGGAACCCATTCGAAGAACACATCACTGCTTGCCGCTTCAACCCATACAATCGTATCGAAGGAATAAGGCACAGTCTGATTCCCAGCTTTAAATCCCTCATAATGGCTCCAGATTCCTTCCCCAACTCCGGATGTAATGACATCGCGGCTGATTGAAAGCGCGTCTTCAAAATTCAGAATTCCCTCTTCGCATTCCAGTCTGGGCTGAAAACCTTCTCTGAATTTCCATGTCACACCATCTCTGGTAAATGTGACATGTCCGCTCTCATTCACTTGAATCTCCAGATTGTTTACATTTACGCTTGTCATATTGTTCCTTTCCTTTGGCAATTATGCCTATATTCATCATTTCTATGAATTTATTATAATTTATTTTGCACAACTCTGCTTACGTGATTGTCTATCCTTATTGTCTTATTGTCCTTAATCTGGTATAATATTGACCAAAGAAATGGATTTTAAAGCTCAGGAGATGGTAAAAATGACTTATATCAAGACAAATCTGCACCGTGAAATCGTCATTGATTCTATCATCACGCTTCATTATTTTGAATATATGAAAGATTTCGTATTTCGCGGAGAGGCACATGACTTTTGGGAGTTTTTATATGTAGATAAGGGGACGGTATCGGTGCGCTCCGATGACCGATGGCTGACACTGAATACAGGAGATGTGATTTTCCACAAGCCGAATGAATTTCACGCGATCAAATCCATAGGGAAAAATGCGCCGAATCTGGTGGCCATTTCCTTTACCAGCCATTCAGAAGGCATGAAATATTTTGAAAATATGAGCTGTACACTGGATAAAAGTGAACGTTATCTGATCTCACAGATCATCACGGAAGCCAAAGACACATTTTCCACACCGATTCACATTCCTTCAGTCGAACAGGTTCTTTTGCGCGAGAAAACCCCTTTTGCTTCGCAGCAGCTGATTCTGCTTTATCTGGAGCTCTTTTTGATCACTGTTCACCGAAACCATCAAAGTATACACGCTCTGGGAGCATCGTCAGAACGGTTGAGACCTACAAAGCATTTCCAGCTGGATACGGTTGCCGCAGAAAGCCTCGAAAATTCCGACGAAAAGGATTCCAGTAAGAATATCCTGTTTCAGCATGTCATACAATATCTGGAATTCCATATATGCGAGTCCCTGTCCGTTCCCCAGATATGCAGTTCCTTCTCCGTCAGCCGCTCCGCCCTTCAGGCGTTGTTCCACGAAAAGCTGGGATGTGGTGTGATCGAACATTTTAATAAGATGAAAATCGACCGTGCAAAAGACATTATCCGCGACGGCAATATGAACCTGACCGAGATTGCCTATTATCTTTCCTACAGTTCTCTGCCGTATTTTTCCAAACAGTTCAAGAAAGAAACCGGAATGTCACCACTGCAGTATTCTAATTCTGTGAAAGGGATTACAGAGGCACTGCGGAAATCGGAAGAATAAAATCGAACCCGGAAGGATTACTCCCTCCGGGCTCTTATGTTTCATCCGATGATCTGATCTCTCTCGATCACGCATTCATGCTTCTTGTCTTTTGTATTATAATTGATTCCCACAAGCAGAATATCACCTGTATAATTCTGAACTGTCTCCGGATACTTCTTCTCCTTAATCTGCGACATCGCTCCCCGTGCTGTCTGATCCCACTTCAGTTCTATCCGATATTGCTATATCTATATTATAGGGATTTTTTGAAACAGTGTAAAGCCTTATTAAATTTTCCTTCGGCTTGGAATGCAGTTCATTATTCTATTTAAAGTCCGCCTTTAAAAATGCCTCATAGCATCTCACAGCTTCATAAATGTCTGCCTTGCTGGTCAGCTCCCACGGTGCATGCATACACATAACAGCAACACCACTGTCAATCACTTCCATTCCATAGACCGCCATCAGATACGCAATCGTTCCGCCTCCACCGACATCAACTCTTCCCATCTCAGAGGTCTGGAAATTGACGTTATTTTCCTCCATGACTCTTCGAAGCTGTGCGATATATTCCGGATTTGAATCATTCGATCCGCTCTTTCCGCCGCTTCCTGTGTATTTGTTGAATACCGGCCCGTGTGCGAAATAAGCACAATTCTTCTTCTCGTAAGCTTCTTCAAACATCGGATCGTAAGCAGCACTTACATCAGAAGAAAGCATCTTCGAGTTGGCAAGTGCACGTCTCAACGTCAATTCATTGTATTCTCCCATCAGTGCAATCAGTTCGGCGACTGTATTTTCAAAGAATCTGGAAGTCGCCCCGCTTGCGCCGACGCTTCCGATTTCCTCCTTATCGATCAGAATGCAGCAGGAAGTTCTTTCAACTTCTTTCTCTGCAAGCATTGCCATCAAGGATGTAAATGCACACACGCGGTCGTCCTGTCCATAGGCCATGATCATGCTGCGATCCAGTCCGCACTCTTTCGCTTTCCCAGCCGGAACGATTTCCAGCTCAGCCGACAGAAAATCTTCCTCTTCGATTCCATAATAATCATGGAAAAGCCGAAGCATTTCTGCTTTTACCGCATCCTTCTCTTCACCTTTTAACGGGCGGTTTCCGATGACCAGATCCATTTTTTCACCGTCAATAAATTTATCTGCATTCTGCTCCATCTGCTTGCGCCCGAGATGTGGCAGAAGATCTGTAATTATAAATCCCGGTTCGTCATCCTTTTCGCCAATCACAATATCCGTCTTCGTTCCGTCCTTGCGGATCACAACTCCATGGATTGCAAGCGGCATCGCAACCCACTGATACTTCTTCACACCGCCATAATAATGGGTATCCAGGTAAGCAACCTCCTGCTCCTCATAAAGCGGATTCTGCTTGATATCAATTCTCGGCGAATCAATATGAGCCCCCAGAATATTCATACCATTCTCAATCGGCTGCGTTCCTGCCTGGAAGAGGATGATTGCCCGTCCCATATAATCCATATAAACTTTATCACCGGCTTTTACCGATTCTTTATTTTTCCGGAGTTCCTTCATGTCCCGGTATCCGGCTTCCTTTGCAAGACGAATTGTCTCTCTGACACATTCTCTCTCCGTCTTTCCCGCATCCAGACATTCCCGGTACTGCTTATTCACCCTCTCCAGCTCCTCCAGATGCTTCTCATCATAAATCTTCCATAAGTTCTCTCTTACCATTTCCATACCTCCTGCTCCAGGAAGACCCCCATCTTCCTATCATCATAAATTCCCACCGATTTCAGTAGGCATACTCATTATAGACCTTATACATTAGCTACGCTTGCATAATTATCCACACATTTTGTCCAAAAATCCGTGGGGACGTTTCTTCTGCCACGATGCTGGGGTCAAAAGGTATTTCCAACTAATTAAATAACTACTATTGATGAAAAACATATGGTATAATCATCTTATCAAATAAAGGTGGTTTGCATATGTCTTTTAAAACAAATGATGTAGAACAGTTATCTCTGTTCGATAGTTTTTTAAACCTCACTGCACGT
>NZ_JBQHSE010000041.1:0-18032 GCF_052066395.1 Bariatricus sp. HCP28S3_A4
AAGGCGGTGCGAAGCATCCTTTACATACACTGGAAACTTCGGTATTATCCAAGCAACAATCCAATGAATTTTTTAGCCACAAATGTTACAAAAAAGCTTGACCACAACAGTATTTGACAAGCTGTATACAAAGTATTCGAATGAACCTACATTGAATTGCCTGCCAGTGTTTGATTGGTCAGAGAATGATTTTAACTTTAATGTTCCTATCAATGTCAGTGGGAATGTATCACTGTCTGGTGAACTAACTATAGGTGATACTAATGTATTAGATGAGATTAGTACGATAAATAACAATTTGTTCAATTTGAATTATGAGACTAGTGAGGTAAAAACTGGTGAAGTGTGGATAGATGGAAAACCTATATATAGGAAAGTATTCCAAGTGTCTGCAATCCAGTCCAAGGTAGTTACAATCAATCATAATATCTCAAATGCAAATATAGTATGGGTAGATACTTCGCATTCTTTCCTATTAGTAGGAAATAATACTTATTCATTGCCCAGAATCGGAAATAGTATAAATCAGTGCGTAGGAGTACAAGCTACACGTTCTACTTTTACTATTTCAGCAGGTAGTGATGCAAGTTTTAGTGGTGGTGCTATTGTAACTTTACTGTATACAAAAACAACATAAATACGATTTGTAGTATTATAGTAAAGGGGGTAAATATGGATGCAAAAAGTTTGACAGATCTAATTACTACACTTGGGTTTCCTATTGTATGTGTTATAGCATTAGCTTACTTTGCTTTTTACATAGTAAACAAAGTCATGGAAGAAAACGCAAATAATATGGAAAAAGTGCAGAACAGATGCAAAGATAGAGAAGATAAACTTTATCAAGAAATCAAGGAAAATCGTGAAGTAAATGCAAAGGCTATCGAGACTATAGCTCACTATGCAGAAAAGCTTGATACAATCCAAAGCGATATTAAAGATATCAAGACAGATATTACGGTTATCATGAAAAAATAACAAATTAGGGAATTACTTATTATATAATAGGTAGTTCCCTTTTTTTTACGGTGTTCTCTCATTAGTTTCGGTGTCCACTCCAATTGGAGTGCAGTCCACATGGAAATCAACATAGTAAAAATAAGGAGCTTGGAAATAATTTCGTAGCTCCACAAAGAGGCAGAATTAAAATAATTTTAAGTCTGCTAAAACACACCAAGGGTATTAAAAGTTTTAAGACCATTCAAGAAGGTTATAGACTCTAATAATTTGAGTCTAAAAACACTGATTAATTAGTGTAGAAATTCACCCCAAATTTCGATTTTATATTCACACCCTATAAAGAATATGCCTAACATGTTTAGAACGCCTAAATGCATCAAATTTCATTGAATAATTCAATGTTTTAACACCATAGAATTTTTGGAAGTGGATGAAAAGTATAGAGAAAAAATGATTGCATATGATTCTGAAATATGTTATTATAATTGCAGATGACGTGTCTAAGTATTCGAGAAAAGACGTGTCTAAAACCAAAATAAAAACGTAAAAACCCTTTATTTACAAGGAAATTTGAACTTCTGATTTTTCCTTAAAATGTCTTCCATAGAAATGATGGGACTTATCGGTGCGGGAAATAACCCGATGGTTGGTATGACGGTAGCAGTTGCAGTTTCTATCGAAGAAGCTAAGAAGGCTGGAAGATTCTAATTGAAAAACCGCATATAATAAAGCTTTATGAAGTGCTAAGAGTTTTTTCTTAGCACTTCTTTTAATGTCAAAGTAAAAGGAATCGCCCCACGAAGAAAGATTACTTTGTGAAGCGATTCCTTTTTTGAAAAGCAGAAGATTACAGAATGATTTGAATCCTGTAATTAACTGATTCTCCCATATACTTTTTTCACAGGCTGATATAATATTGCAATTGCAATAACCATAAATACAGCATTGATGACAGTTGCTGGAATTGAGATTACAGAGCCTGCAATTGCAGCTGCGAGTCCATTTCCGAGGATCATCATCTTTACAGTACCCATGACCAGCTCGATCAGAACATTCATACATCCGTAGATGACTGCACTGATAATTGCACCTGTGTATTCTTTTTTCTTATCGCCGTTCGCTTTTTCTTTAAGAGAAGCAAATATCACTCCGATGATCAGACATTTGACAACTGTTTCGATAAATACCTGAGGAACATCTTGCATATATCCATTCAGGATATCAAAGATGATAAGTCCAAGCGTTCCCGATACAGCGCCTTTTTTACCGTTCTGCAGAAGAACACCCATCACTACGAAAACATGACCAAAATGTACAAAGGGTGTGCCTATCGCTGCCGGCAGCGGAATTCGAAATGCTTGTATTCCAAGGAATGTAATTGCAGCGAAAAATGCTGTGATAACTAATTCCTTTACTTTATTCGTAACCATTCTATATACCTCCCGGTTGATTTCCTTTATAAAATAATGAAAAATATTATACATGGAAAGTATATAAATAAGAATAGCCAATTTTATGTAATTTTTACAGTCCAGTTTTGGATGACTGGGGGCGTGTACATAGTCACCCGCTCAGGTTATTTCTGTCCGACTGAGATTGGTCATTTCTCTTTCAAAATACAATGATTTCTCCTTACATTACTACTTGACAAGCATATAATTAATGCTATAATAATTTAATTGTAAATAATTTAAAAACGAAATAAAAACCGATTCATAAAAAAGTGAAATGGAGGAAATTGAAATGGCACTGACTGATGATGAAAAGATGTGGGACACAATTGAAGAACATGGGGCACCATGTAAAGTAAACTTATTCTGCGATTCAAAAAAGACTTATACTGGTCCGGGTGAAGAATATGTTGATTTGTGGAGTATACAGGACAAGAAGATTCCGGTTGACTTGGAAGAAATCCGACGCGGTAAGGGAAATGTTCTCTGGGGAAGATTAAAAGATGGATTTGGATGGATTGATCTAAGAAATGTTCAGTTGGCTGAATAGATCTTCTTGATGTGAAAAAATAGGAAAATGAAATGTATCGGAGGAACTGAGGGATGATACTGGAAAAATTGGCAGGACCTCTTATTGGGGCAGTCATCGGATATTGTACAAACTATATTGCGGTAAAAATGCTGTTTTACCCTAAAAAAGAAATCAAAATCTGGGGACACAAACTTCCGTTTACCCCGGGAGCAATACCAAAAGGAAAACCGAGACTGGCAAAAGCAATTGGAAATATTGTGGCAAATACGCTTCTCACAGAGGAAGATCTGAAAAAGAAAATCTTGTCTGACGAAACCGAAAATGCAGTTGTGGAAAAAATAATGGATGGATTGTCGACAAATCTTCATACTTCTATTAACAGGATTTGCCCCGAAGAAGAATACACAAATGTGAAGGAAAAAGTCACAAACTTATTGACGGATCAGATTCTGGAATCAGTACAGAACATGAATCTGGAACATATAATTGTTGAAGAGGCAGGAAAAGCAGTAAAATCAAAGACAAAAGGGACTATGTTGGAAATGTTCCTGAACGATGAGATGCTAAATTCTCTGATTCAGCCGGTAGGAGGCGAAATCGTCAATTATATCCAGGTAAGCGGGGCGGATTACATTAAAGGTGAGATCAGCAGAAAACTGGCCGCACTGGAAGAAAAAAGCATTTTGGAATTGTGCGATAATCTGAATGTTTCACAGGATTCCGTGCGCGGGATGGTGTCGTCACTGTACCAGACGGCGATAGAATCGGCAGCAGGAAATCTGGTCAGCAATTTGAATATTGCCGGAATTATTGAAGAGAAAGTCAGTGAAATGTGTATTGACGATTTGGAAAAGATGGTGCTTTCTGTTATGAAGAAAGAACTGGATACGATCGTAAATCTTGGGGCGCTGGTAGGAGCGATTCTGGGGATGTTGAATATCTTTATTTAGCATAATGGATAAAGTAGAATAAATGGTTGGGAAGAAGTACTTTGAAATGGAGTACTTCTTCTTTTATGCATTTTGGGGTACCCGTCCCTCTAAAGGATTATAATATTTTTGCAATTACCTATTGACTTTGACGCAGCGTCAAGCAGTATCCTTTATATATACCGGAGGTGAAAAACGTGGAATACAGTATCAGAGAGTTGTCGCAGATGGCGGGAGTCAGTGCACGGACTTTACGTTATTATGACGAAATCGGGCTTCTGAAACCCCTTTATGTAACTGAGGCGGGATACCGTTATTATGGGGAAAAGGAAGTCGATATCCTGCAACAGATTCTATTTTACAGAGAAAGGAAATTTGACCTGAAGAGTATTAAAAAGATGCTCTGCGAGGATGATTTTGATCGGATGCGGGCACTGGAAGAACACCTCGCAGAACTGGAAAAACAGCGTGACCGTCTGGAATCGCTGATCGGTACAGTGAAACAGACAATATCGGCAATGAAAGGAGAATGGGTGATGAGTGATCCGGAAAAATTCCAGGCATTTAAAGAAAAAATGGTTCGGGAAAATGAAGAACAATATGGCAGGGAAGTGCGTGAAAAATATGGAGATGAGGAAGTGGATGCCTCCAACAGAAATATGTTGAATATGACGGAAAATGAATGGGAACATTTTCAGAAACTGGAAAGAGAAATCATAGAAAGTCTTCAGGATTGTGTGAGGAAAGGTGTCAGAGCGGACAGCGAGGAAGCGAAGCACATTGTGGAACTGCATAAAGGATGGCTTACGTCAACGTGGAAGAGTTATTCGGCTGAAGCGCACAAAGGTGTAGCTGGCATGTATGTGGCGGACGAGAGATTCCGGCAGTATTATGATAAAGAGCAGACAGGATGCGCAGAATTCCTGAAAACGGCAATAGAATTTTGGGCGGATCGAATGTAAAAGATAAGGTGGCTGGATATTCAGCCACCTTATTTTTTTATTACTTGCAAATATACTTCATCAGTGGTAGGCTATCTTTCTTCAAATCATTATAACAGTATGAATCTCTGTAATAAAAGAATGTCAAAAGTATATCTATTTCAATTATTTTTTCGCAATATTACCAACATATAGCTTATTGAAAAGAAGATGGGAATGAATAGGATTCGGTTTCTTTTCCTGGATTGTCATGTTACAATATAGACAATATCAGATATCTAATATAAGAAGATACGATGGTTTCCCATTTTCGTTTTATTTCATATGAAAGGGGAAACAAATGAAAAGCGAGACAAAAATTAACATCGCTTCTGCGAGTCATATCGGGGCTTTATATGATAATGGGATCAAGCTGCTTTTTCGATGTAAAGAAATCATTGTACCAATAATGGAAATGGTGGTTCCGGAATTTAGTGATTGCAGCCAGCAGCAGATTGCAAATTGCCTTGATATATCATCCGTTTCATCGGAAGAAATTGTGAAAAGGGCGCTTTATTATGTGGCGAGAAGCTTTTCAGAGCAATTGAGTGTGATTACGGGAAAAACAGATTATTCTATCTTGGAAAAATGTTATTCAATTTGGATTTACTCAGGAGATATTCCCGGAAAGCTCCAGGATACAATGACGCAATATTCTATAAAAAAGAAAGATATTTTTCAAGAAACAGATGAACCTGAGGCAGATTATGATCTAATGACAGTGATTATTATTCGCAGAGGAAAAGGAACTGAAAAAGAAAGTATTTTTGATTATTTAAATGGCGTATTTTCATGTGACATTGATAAAATAGAAAAATATTCGCATGTAGAATGGGCGGAAACATTTCGAGAGGATATGAAAACGATGACGGGATTTGGAGATGCTTTGATTGAAAAAGGAAGAGAACAATTACATTTATCACAATTCTCAACCTTTGTCATATGTTAAAAGAAAAAGGATTTTTGTGATGAATAATCAAAACTGCTGTAAAGACCAGAAACATGTCCATGAGTTAACCGGAAGTACCAGAGTTTTAAATGAAGGAAGGAACTGTCATAACCATAGATTCTGTACAGTGACCGGAGAAGCAATCTATTGTAAAGATAAGCACGATCATTTTCATGAGGTGAAATTTCACACCGATTTTTCAGATGAACATTATCATGAATTCTGTGGAAAGACTTCCGGCGCCATTGATGTGGGAAATGGAAAACATGTTCATTTTATAAAGGATTTTACGGAAGAGGAAGATAATCATAAACATGAATTTCAGGCTGTAACGTTGATTGACAGTCCGATTGATTTTAAATGTAGATAAGTTGTAGTTTGATGCATCTGCCCCGGAGCAATCCGGGGCAGATACTTTTTTTAGGGGTGACTGGTGAGACTGGGGGATGGGAGACGGGGCGGGTTCGGACTCATTCTGGCACTTGGAAACTGGGATATCCGTAGGAAGACATTGCTTTCGGGTAAAACGTTCATTCACCTGCATTTCTTTGAAGAATTCGGTTATCCGGGGGAATTCCCGTGGTATGGGATAAAAGTAGAGAAGCGGATGACGGAGTGCATGACTGAAGAGTGGGACCTTACAATGCTGTCTGCGTTTTTTGGTAATGAGTGGTTCACAATGTTTGTCTAGTAGATAGGCCGGAACAAGCAGATCTTGCGATTGTCAGTATCAATTCCCCGGCAAAACTGGATACAAGAGATCTTCTGTCTGCAATGTGCCCGTCAGGAAGCCTTGAATATGACGAAAAACAGAAAAAAAACTAAAAGCAGTCATGGACCGCTGCCCGACGATTGTATGCATCAAAATGAACCGTGCTTCGGTTATTCCTAAAATCGCGAAAGATGCTGCGGCAAGTAGCGTGGCAGTATGCGGAAAAGGAGAAGATGTTTTTCATAAAAGAGTTTATTAATAAAATGTAATCAATATAGGTAATATCAATAAATGATAAATATACATTTGAAATATCGATTTAACATAAAGAGGAAAAAATGATATACTAATCTTGATGAGAAATGACAAAACAGGAGATGAATCAAATGTCTGAAAATGTCCAAATTACTAACGATATCATGCCTGAAGCAGCACGGCTTGAAAATCTTACCCGCCGGGAACTAAAGGAACTGGAAGAAAAGGAGAAGACTCCAATTCAGAAGGCTTTTGAGTTTATCATAATGATTCTTCCTCTTATTTGTGGTGTGATTGCAATTCTTGAATATCTTTTGATTCCTGATAAGACTATGAATAAGAATCCTATGTACTATATTTATGTATTGGTAATTTTTATGGCTGCTTATTTTTGCTACAGTTGCTTTGCTGGTTATAAGAGGTGGAGAGGAAATAAAATATATTATGAGAAACTGCGCTACAGAGCGCCACTGTTTTCAGCTTTATTCCTGTTTTTGGCAATCTATGATTTCTTAACTATTAAAACAGGTACACTTACTCAGCCGTTTGTACCTTGTATGAATTTTATTATTAATGCATTTGTGGCAGAATATCCTATGCTTATCGAGTGCACGCTTAATACACTTAAATTACTATTTATTGGCTATGGTATCGGGGTGACACTTGGACTCATTACAGGGATTACGTGTGGTTATTCGAAAAAAGTACGTTATTGGGTTGATCCTATTATCAAGTTTCTTGGACCTATACCGACATCTACCTGGGTGCCTATTACAATGGTAATTGCAAGCTCGCTATTTACAGGTGCAGTGTTTATTATTGCGCTCGGATCGTGGTTTGCTGTTACTGTGGCTTCACTGACAGGAATTTCCAATGTTGATCAGGATTATTTTGAGGCGGCAAGAACACTTGGCGCAAATAAAACACAGCTTGTTTTTCACGTCGCGATTCCGCATGCGATGCCAGCAATTCTTCAGGGATGTACACAGGCGATGAGTTCATCATGTGTCGCTCTTATGATTGCTGAGATGCTCGGCGTAAAGTCTGGTCTTGGATGGTATATGACATGGCAGACTGGATGGGCAAGTTATGATAAAGTTTTTGCAGCGCTGTTCGTCATCTGCTTTATTTTCACTTTGGTTACTAAAGTTCTTGAAAGAATCAAGCGTTATGTTTTACGTTGGCAGAATGGAGTTGAAAAATAATGGCAGATAAGAGAGTTACATTAAAACTTGAGAATGTAAGTAAAGTTTTTGCAAAAGTAGAAAGTGATGAAGTAACACATGCATTGTATGATGTAAATGTCGAGATGCAAAGTGGTGAGTTTATTTCCTTGGTAGGTCCTTCCGGATGTGGAAAATCGACGATTCTTCGTCTGGTAGCAGGTTTGATTACACCAACATTAGGAAAAGTTACTGTGGATGGAGAAGAAGTAAAAGGTCCTGATCCTCAGCGTGGTATGGTTTTTCAGAAGCCGACACTTTTTCCCTGGCTTACAGTTGAAAAGAATATTGGATTCAGTCTAGAGATGCAGGGCAAGCTGAAGGGTAATGAAGATAAAGTACAGCGTATGCTAGAAATTATTGGACTTGAGAAGTTCAAAGACGATTATCCGGGGCAGCTTTCGGGTGGGATGGCGCAGCGTGTCGCTTTAGTTCGCTCTCTAATAAATGAGCCGGAGATTCTTCTTTTAGATGAACCACTTGGGGCTCTCGATGCATTTACCCGTATGAATATGCAGGATGAAATTCTGAACATCTGGGCGGATACAAAGCAACTTGCCCTAATGGTAACCCACGATGTTGATGAGGCAATCTATATGGGGACACGTGTCCTTGTTATGGATTCTCATCCGGGACGTATTGTGGCAGACATCAAGATTGATGAGGCATTTCCGAGGGATCGTTCTTCAACAAAATTTGTAGAATACCGTAATGAGATACTTAATAAGTTGCATTTTGGGGGGAAGCATAGTTAAACGCCCCATTGATCATGATTCAAAAATCGTTAAACGATTTTATGAATAGAAAAAACAAAAGGGAGAAAGGATAAATGAAGAAAAGAAAAATGTTATCTTTGTTGCTGATCCTTGCCATGTCAGTTAGTGTTTGCGCATGTTCAGGCAACAAAAAAGAAGAAAAGTCAATTGCTGGTGACACAAATAATGATGGTCAGATCGACATGGGAATAGAGGAGGATGTTGAAGTTGACCAGGGTAACGCTGCTGAACATATGAATTCTTATGATGCGTCTACTTCAGGGAATTGGGAAGCAATGTTTACACCTATCGAGATGGAGGGTCGGGCTATCGACATGGCAGACTTTGACCTTACACCTACAAAAGAAGAACTGGAAGCAATGAAGAAAGAACCTGCTTATGGACAGAAAGTTCTTTATTACATGTCAGATGGATGTACATCAGGGCCTACAGTTGCAGATAAGCTTGGATATTATAAAGAGGCTGGCCTTGAAGCAGAAGGTGTAAAAGGTAATTCTTATACAGAAGCACTTGGAACGCAGCAGTCAACGGTTGCTGTTGGACACATTGCAACTATGCTTGTTCCTATCACAAACAATGTAGACCTTACATTCGTTGGTGGTGCCCATATTGGATGCAAATCACTTTACGTTCTTGCTGACAGCGATTACAACAAGACAGAAGATTTGAAAGGAACTGCGATTTCTGTTCCTAACGGTGTTGGAAAATCTGATTACAACATTACTTGTTTGTTACTTGATGCTGACGGAATTAATCCTCAAACAGATGTAAATCTTACAGCTGTTTCTGCTGATGCATGTTTGACAGCTATGCAGAATGGTGAAATATCAGCAGCGCTTCTTTCAGATACCTTTGCTTATAGTATGGTAAAGGATGGCACGTTGAAATGTATACGTTCGCTTTTGGATGATGATTTTGCAGATGAGAACTGCTGTGTTATTGCGATGAACCGTACTTTTGTAAAGGAAAACCCGGTTATTTCAAAGAAAATTGTACAGGCTGTTCAGAAAGCACATTCTTACATGCGTGAAAATACAGAAGAGGCTACACAGATGCTCATGGATGAAGGCTTAAATGGTGGTAACTACGAAATGAACGTTATGCTGAACAATTCCCTTCAGTTCGGTACAAATCAGGAATTTGCAGAGAAATCACTGAGAACAGTTGTTGAAAAATATGTAAGACTTGGACTGATTCAGAATATGGATAATGTTGATGAAATTATGTCAATTGCATGGACACCTGTTTTATAATTAAGCTTTGAAAAAAGATTGCGCTTAAACGCAATCTTTTTTGCGTGTGCGGTTTGAACGTTTTTGCAGGAGAAAGTATATGAAGAATATTCTTATAGCAGATGACAATAATCAAATTATTGAAGTATTGAAGCAATATGCTTTAAAAGAAAATTATACAGTTTTTACTGCTGATAATGGATCAAAAACATTAGAAGAATTTCATAAGAGAGATTATGATGTGATTCTTCTGGATGTGATGATGCCTGAAATTGATGGATTTGAAGTCTGCCGGAGAATCAGGCAGACTTCTATGGTACCGATTATTATGATAACTGCGCGCGGAGAAGATTATGACAAAATTATGGGATTGGATATTGGCGCTGATGATTATGTAATAAAGCCATTTTCTCCTTCGGAGGTAATGGCAAGGGTAAGGGCAATTTTAAGAAGGGTAGAGTCAATAGGAATTTCAAACAAAGAAGTCGTGCAAAAAGGAAGTTTGCGAATCAATCTGGATAAATTTCAAGTATTCATCCATGATGAAACAGTCTCTTTAACGAAAAAGGAAGTAGAAATTTTGTGGTTGCTGGCATCGAATGCGGGAATTGTATTTTCAAGAACGCAGATCCTGGATTCAGTGTGGGGATTTGAGTATTTTGGAGACAGCAGGACGATAGATACACATATTAAACGGCTGCGCTCAAAGGTAGATACCTATGAACATTCTGATTGGAAAATTCTTACTGTTCGCGGAATTGGATACAAATTTGAGGTGATACATGAATAAAATTACCAAGAAACTCTTTTTTTATTTTTCTATCATTTCTGCTGTTTTAGCAGCAACTGTTTTTGTTGGGTTTTATGGAATCTTCCGTTATTATTCTTATCAACATCATGAACGTGAGCTTCAGCTGCGGGCAGAACTAATCAAAGAAAAGCTGGAAGACTATATCAGCGACTGTACTGCCAACCAGGAGCTAAGTGCTTATCTGAAGGTGCTGGATGATATTTCACTTGCAGATGCTTACTTCATCAGTCGTGATGGACAGGAGTTTACCTGTTCATGTACCTGCAATACAACAGTAAAAATTGAAAAGAAGCCGACTCAAGAAGTGGAAACGTTTGCAGAAAAGATTTTTAAATGTGGAGAATATACGCAAATAAAGAAAAAGGATAAAAGGAATAATACTGTGATTTACGTTGGAATTCCAGTCAAAGAGCAAGGAGAGACAACAGCGGTTGTTGTAATGAGAGATACATTTGACATGGATCAGGGAAGCTTTCTGATAGCAATTATCGTGTTGCTTCTTTGTTTGCTTTTTGCATTATTACTTTCCTTGTTTCTTTCTGGTATTATGGCAAGACATTTTATGGTGCCAATTCAAAAGATTGCAATGGCAACGGCAGAGCTGGCGAATGGAAACTATCAGATTAAAACAGATGTTTATGATAAGAATGAAATTGGGGAGCTGGCTAAAAAAACTGATATACTGGCGCAAAAACTCGATGCAGCGAATAAGGAACGTGAACGGATGAAGCAGATGCAGAGAGATTATATTGCAAATATTTCCCATGAGCTAAGAACTCCTGTTACGGTAATACGAAGTTCGATAGAAGCATTAAATGATGGAATGATTCCAGAGGATAAAGTGAAAGAGTATCAGAAGCAGATGCTTGTGGAGACAATATCGCTTCAAAGGCTGATTAACGATATGCTGGATCTTTCCAGACTGGAAAACGAAGATTTCCCGATTGAGATGGAAGCACTGGATCTGGGATTTGTACTGGAAGATGCTGTGAGATCGATTCGAATGATTGCTCGACAGAAGGACATCAATGTAAACTATAGAAGTGTGGAAGAGGAGTGGCCTTTTAAAGGGGATTACGGAAGATTGCGACAGATGTTTCTGACAGTGTTGGAAAATGCTGTGAAATATTCGGATGAGGGGAAAGAAATCTGGATAGAAACGACAAAAAAAGTAGATGCTTATTATATTTCAATAAAAGATGAGGGGTGTGGAATATCGAAAGAGAGTTTGCCATTTATTTTTAACAAGTTTTATCGTTCTTCACGCGGACAGACGGAAGGAACCGGTCTTGGAATGGCAATTGCGAAGAGCATTGCAGACCGACATGATATCTCAATACGTATACATAGTGTTGAGGGAGAAGGCAGCAAAGTGACATTTATAGTTCCTGTCAATAAATAGTATTTAAAAAAGTGATAAGTAATGTCACATAAATGACACATATACTTTTTAAGATAAAACTATCTGAAATTAAACACGTAAAGGAGCAAAAAGACAATGGAACAGAAAGCAAAAAACAGTAGTCTTATTGTAGGAGGAATTGAGGCAGTAGCGGCAGTATTTCTGATTTTGACTGTAACCAAAATTGCGCCGGTCTGTACAGGAATGCTGGAGACAGCAGCGGGAAAACAGGTGCATATGAAATGCTATTACACAAGCGTAGTACTGATACTTTTGGCAGTTCTTTTATTGGTAAATGCAATTTTATGTATGGTGAAAAGAGAAAAAGTGGTCAGTGGAATTATGGCGGTAGCCATCTCTGTAGTCGTTTTCCTGATATTAAATGACTCTGTGGGAATCGGAGTTTGTGCAAATCCAGATATGGCATGTAATATGACGGTGCCATTTGTAAAAGTTTGTGGAGCAATCGGAGTGATTGCAGGTGCCATTTCTACATATCTGGGTCTGAAAGAAAAAAATAAATAGATTGAAGTATGAGGCATGTAAATGAAAAAGGATAAGAAGATAAGTATTCCAATGATGGCCGTTAAGAATCTGCAGGCCAAAAAATTTCGAACGGGATTTATGATCTTTTTTGTTATTTTAATGTCAGCAACTGTGTTTTTCAGCACAATTCTGATAAACAATCTGAAATTGGGAATAAAAAACACAACGGAACGAATGGGCGCGGATATGATTGTAGTTCCTAAAAAAGGAACGGAAAATGTGAGAGAATCTTTGTTTGCCGGAACGCCTTGCACGGTATTTTTTAATCGTGCATGGGAGGATGCGGTTCGTAACATTGATGGAGTAGAGAGAGTATCTGCACAGATGTACGTTGCAACATTATCCGCTTCTTGTTGCGACATTCCAGTTCAAATAATTGCATTTGATCCGGAAACGGATTTTGTGATCCAGCCATGGCTTCAAGAGCAGAAAAAAGTTAATCTAAAAAAAGGGGAAGTTCTGATCGGTTATAATGTAAAGGCTGAGGTTGGACAGACTATGAAATTTTATGAGACCTATTTTGATGTTGCGGGAAAACTGGAAAAAACCGGAATGGGATATGATAGTTCTGTATTTATGACATTTGACACTCTTTATGAATTGAAGGATTCAGAAATAGCCCAAAAGAATCTCCCGACAGAGAATCTAGAACAGTGCGCATCTATGCTGATGGTGGATCTGGAAGATGGTATTACCGCAGTGGAACGGTCAGAAATCCGTATTGCAATCAAAGAAGCGCATGCAACAGATGAGGAAATGTATGCCTGTACCGGTGATGAATTAATGAATGGGATTTCTTCACAGGTGAAGAAGCTTTCCGGCTATGGAAGTATTTTGACCTATATTTCTTTGATTTCAACAGCACTTGCATTAATTAGTATTTTTGTACTTACCATTAATGAAAGAAAATATGAATTCGGTGTACTCTATGCACTGGGTGCAAAGAAATCACAGATGACAAATCTTATTCTGTCGGAGGCACTCATCATAAGTACTATCGGTGGAATTATGGGTATCGTAATTGCGTATGCTCTCGTGGCAACATTTAAAAATGTAATCAGTGTAAAATTAGATGTTCCGTATCTTGATATCAGTATGTCACAGGTAATTCCTGTTGCTGTAATATGTATCATCATTGCTTTGATAACAGGAATTATTGCGGCTGTATGTTCGGCATATCGGATCAGTAAAGATGAAGTATACCGGTTGCTCAGGGAGAATGAATAAATGATACAAGTAGAGAGTTTAACAAAAAAATTTATAAGAAATGGAAAAGATTTTGACGCAGTACATGATGTATCAATGCAGATAAATAAAGGGGAATTTGTAGCAATTATTGGGCATTCCGGAAGTGGGAAAACGACTCTGTTCAATATGATTGCCGGGCTTGTGACCCCGACATCCGGGAAAATACATATTAACGATCGTGAATTGACAGGAATGAGTGAAAATGAAAAAGCGGTATTCCGTAATCGCAATATGGGATATGTACTTCAGGGACAAAGCTTATTGAATAATTTTACTGTTCTGGATAATATTTGCATGCCGGCATATCTTTCTTCAGAGAAAGAGAATTTCAGGGATAGAGCTTTAGAATTGTTAAAGCAGATTGGATTAGAAGAATTTGCGAATGAATATCCATCGAATCTGTCAGGAGGCGAGATAAGAAGAGTTTCAATTATTCGTGCAATGATTAATAATCCGAAAGTTATTTTGGCAGATGAGCCTACAAGTAATCTTGACCCGGAAAACTCACACAAGATTATGAAGATGCTTCAAGATATCAGTAAGTCAGGAACAACAGTGCTCCTTAGTACACACGAACTTGAATATTTAAGTTATGTGGATACTGTATTTAAAATGGTAAAAGGAAATATAATGAATGACTAGGAAACGGGTCGGGGTCACAAAAGTGTCCCGACCCGTTTCCTAGTCACTACAATTATCGAATTTTATCGTTCCCTTTCGAAGATTATCGCAGGTCATGAGTAGCATTAAAAAAGACGTATACTGGGATAAAGTAAACTTGCGAGGGGGATACTATGTGAAAGAGATAAAGAATAAAGATAAGGACTGTAATAATAAAACAACGCGAGTCGGAATCAAAGAAATCGCTGCGGAAGCAGGGGTGAGTCCGACAACGGTATCGAATGTTGCATTGGGAAAAACGGAACGAATTTCTGAGAAGACCGTGCAGAGGGTACAGAGACTTCTTGAAGAGAAGAAATATGTTCCGAGTATGGGAAACAGGCTACTTTCAGGCAAATATTCCTGTGTGGTCGGTGTTATGATAGGGAAAAACATAGAAAATGCAGAAGCGGGAGAAGTTGCGCTGTGGATCCGTGAAGTAGAGAAGGAGATATCCAGACGTGGCTGCTATATGCTTTTGCATTTTTCTGTTTCAGGAGACGAAATCCAGCGTTTGGCAATGATGTGGAAAATGGAAGGAATTATTCTGACAGGATTTGAAAGGGAATTAGAGAAGAATGTGCGTAGCGGATGCGGAATACCTGTGATTTCGGCGGATATAGGAAGTGGGACGGAAACGGAAATAGAAGCTGGTGAGCTGATGGGAAGCTATGTGGTAAAATGCGGTCACAGGAGTATCTGTTTCATGGATGAAGAAAAAGAACATGCATATTGGAAGGGAATGAAACGAATCTTTCAAAATGAAAAGATCTCGTCTGTTCAGATGAGGTATGTCAAGCTACCGTCAGATCATGATAAAAGGGTTGATTATTTTAAAATGAATCTTGCAAAAGAAGCATTTGAGAAAAAACTTTTAGTTTTTGCAAAAGAACATCATGCGGCAGAAGCGATGGGATATCTTCAGGACATGGGGATTCTGGTTCCCAATGAGGTGTCAGTAGCAGGATTTGGGGAGGATAGCTTTGCAGTTCTGTCCAGGCCGAAGCTCACGATTGTGAAAATGAATCTTCTGCAGAATGCAGTGAAAACAGTGAAAACACTCTTTGCCTTGATGCGTGAGGAGGCTGTAAATGCCGAGAAAGAGAGAATCGAACTGATTCTTCGCGATTCTGTGATGGTACGGTAAAACAGGTGTTGTTTTCTTATAGAAAATACCTATTAAGATATTTGATTTATCGATTTGACGAATGAATTTCAGAAGCATACACTGGATATAAAGCGTAAAATAAAATGCGTAAAAACTTAAGAAAAAGTTGGAGGGAAGCATGTATCAAGTAGGAATTGATATTGGGTCCAGCGCGGCAAAAGCAGTTGTGATGAATGAAGGAGAAGTTGTCAGAACACTTTTGTTGAACACAGGATTCAACAGCAGAAAAACGGCAGAAGAAATTTACGAAACGTTTAAAAATGAGGGGATTACCAAGGAAAATGCCAGATATGTGGCAACCGGATATGGAAGAATTTCGGTTCCTTATGCAGACGATGTGATTACCGAGATTACCTGTCATGGAAAAGGGGCAGCATTTTTGTTCCATGAAGACGGTACTGTTATTGATATCGGAGGTCAGGATACGAAAGGGATTTCCCTGAAAAAAGGAAGAGTCATGAAGTTTATCATGAATGATAAATGCTCAGCGGGAACCGGAAAGTTTCTGGAGGTCATGACGAACAGACTGGGGCTCACACAGAATGAGCTTTCCGAACTCGCGCGCAAGGGGAATCCGATCACGATCAGCTCTATGTGCACCGTGTTTGCCGAGTCCGAAGTAATCAGTCTGATTGGAAAGGGTACACCAAGAGAGGATATTGCATATGGTGTGATCGAGTCGGTTGTGACGAAAGTGGTTCAGCTGATTTCCCAGGTTCCGGCTGAACAGTATTTCCTGACAGGCGGTCTTTGCGAAGACGAATATATCATCGAACGACTGGTGAAAGCGCTTGGAGCACCGGTTTCAAGTGCACCGCTTGCACGTTATGCAGGTGCAGTCGGGGCAGCTTTGATGGCGGAATAAATGGCACATCAAACGGAATAATGAAAGACAAAGGAGAACAAGAATAAATGGAAGCATTTGAATTACCGAAAACATTTGACGAATTTGTTGACGCGCGGAAAGCCGGGTTTTTGAAGGTAAAAGAATTCAAGGAAAATGGGGGGAAACTGGCAGGTTGTCTCTGCTCCTACACGCCTTCCGAACTGATGGATGCAGCCGGTGTCGCAACGGTGGGACTTTGCGGTACAAGTAACGAGACGATTGCGGATGCTGAGAAGGTTCTTCCGAAGAATCTTTGCCCGCTGATTAAAAGTACCTATGGGTTTGCATACTCACAGAAATGTCCGTATACTTATTTTGCAGATATGATCATTGGCGAGACGACCTGTGATGGTAAAAAGAAGATGTATGAGCTTCTGAATGAACTCAAAGAAACGTATGTGCTCCATCTTCCGCAGAGTCAGGAACGCGCCTATGCAAATAAGATCTGGTGTGAAGAGCTTCGGCTTCTGAAAGAACGCCTGGAAGAGAAGTTTGATGTGGAGATCACCGATGAAAAGCTGCGCGAGGCGGCTGCCAAGAGAAACCGGCTGAGAAAAGCGCTCTGCAGCATGTATGAACTGCAGGAAAGCTGCCCTCCGGCACTGAAAGGAACAGATATGATGCTTGCCCTCCAGCAGGGAACCTTTACATTTGATCTGGATCAGCAGATCGTAAATATTGAAGCCCTCGTTGAAAAAGCGAAAAAAGCGTATGAAGCAGGGGAACGTCCGGTCCCGGAAACAGCGAAACGAATCCTTCTCACCGGATGTCCGTCAGCCGGTGTCATTCAGAAAGTCGGAATGGTTATAGAGAATAACGGCGGAGTGCTTGTTTGTCTGGATGACTGCGGCGGAGAGCGTACAAACAAGCTGCTGGTTGATGTAGAGGCAGAAGACATTTTACAGGCAATCGCAGACCGCTATCTTGCAATCAATTGTTCTGTCATGACAACCAATTCAGGCAGACTGGAAAATACAAAGAAAATGATTGAAAAATATAAAGTAGACGGCGTGATCGAGGTCGTTCTTCAGGCTTGCCATACTTTTAATGTGGAAGCAGCTCAGATGGGCCGGATGGTAGAAGAACTGGGCATTCCTTATATGAAACTGGAGACAGACTATTCCACCACAGACAGCGGGCAGATTGAGACAAGAATTGCTGCATTTATTGAGATGCTTTAGAAGAAAGACAGGGGAAGAGACAGGGGGACCTCGTAAAATAATCAAAAGTTTTTACAAATACCAATTCCCCCGTATGTAACAAGTATAATAATTTATATAAATATTTAATTTTTTTAATAAAAATTGACAAT